>JBIJCR010000015.1:0-30696 GCA_044344595.1 Terrimicrobiaceae bacterium | reverse complement strand
CCGAACCATTCCTCCTTGCCGCAAAACTTATGTCCGTCCCGCCCGAAGACTGCGTGGTCTTCGAAGACAGCCCCATCGGTATCGAGGCCGCCAAAGCCGCTGGCATGGCCTGGGTGCATGTGCCGGGACCGATGGAGAGGTGAGGACCAGAGTGCTGGAGCTCGATTGGTCTGGTATTCTCTTGATCAGTAATTCAAGTTTCTTACAGGCTCCGTAACGCCCTCCGAATGTATAAAAATAAAAAAGTTGTCGTCGTAATGCCCGCTTACAACGCCGAGCGAACTTTACAACGAACGCACGCTGAGGTCATGGATCAAGGGATTGTGGATTTGGTCGTTGTTGTGGATGACAAAAGTTGCGATCAAACAACAGCCATTGCATCAAAACTTCCGAATACAAAGCTTGTTCTTCATGAAAGAAATAGAGGTTATGGAGGCAATCAAAAAACATGTTATCGAGTAGCACTTGAGGAGGGGGCAGACATCGTGATCATGGTTCATCCTGACTACCAGTATACGCCTCTTTTAATCCCTGCCTTGGCATCGCTTATAGGAAACGGGCTTTATCATTGCGTTTTGGGATCTCGCATCCTCGGCGGTACTGCATTGCAAAGCGGTATGCCATGGTGGCGTTATTTTTCAAATCGGATTCTTACATTCTATCAAAACCTATTGCTGGGAGCTAAATTATCTGAGTATCACACTGGTTACAGGGCTTTCTCCCGCGATTTGCTGGAAAAAATTCCTTTTGAAGATAATTCCGATGATTTTGTTTTTGATAACCAGATTTTGCTACAAATTTTATGGCTTGGCTTTGTGATTGCAGAAATCACTTGCCCCACAAAGTATTTTGAGGATGCATCATCCATCGGGTTTCGAAGAAGTTTGAAGTATGGAATTGGCTGTCTTAACGGGGCTTTGCAGTTTCGTTTGGCTAAGGCAGGTTTATTGCCTCCGTTGATCAGACTTTGACAGTGCCTTATTCAAGATGCCCTCGATATTCATTTCCAAAAAATTGTCGAGCTACGCACTTATTTGCGCTGTATTTGCTTTGTCTGCATGTTTTTTGTTTTTGAATTTAGGGCGCTATGCGCTCTGGGATGATGAAAGTGTTTCTGCTTTGGTAGCGCTTGGAGTTCAAAGGACAGGCGATACATCGGTCATTCTGGACCATAATATCGTTGCTTACCGAAGTGGGCTTTTAGTCCGTGATGGCAAGGATCGTTCGACTCCCCCCTTGAGCACTTATTTAACAGCGGCAGCATTTTCTACCTTTGGAGTGAGTGCCTTTGCTGCGCGACTTCCTTCAGCTTGTTTCGGTCTTGCTGTTGTGGGTTTACTCCTCTGGTGTTGCCGAAAACTTTCGTTAAGAACACAAATAATCTTCTCGCTCGGAATCTTGGGTAATGTTTCGATGTTTCTTTTTTGCCGTCAGGCCCGATACTACGCAGCTGGATTGTTTTTCTCCACGGCAATAGTTTGCATCTATTCGCGATGGAAAGGTTCATGGCGTGGAGCATTGGCGATGGCAATGCTCGGCGTTTTTCTTTTTGCGACGAACTATTTGGCTTATGCGGCTCTATCCCTCTGTTTGGTAGTTGATTGGTTTATTTGGAAACGCAGCAAGATTTTCTGGAATGCAAAGAACCTTCTGGCATTGGTGTTGCCTCAAATGATTGCAATTCCTTTAATCGCATCGATCTGGAATCCATTCGGAACCGGGTTTGGAGAATATGTTGCGCAGAATTCAATCTGGGATCGAGTTATGCTGTTTTTTTGGAATCTCAGGGATTTAAATGGTGCGGAATTTCTCGTTGGCCCTTTGGTTCTTGCTGGCAGCTTTCTTGCTTGGAAAAATAGAGACGAAGTCTTGACGCGAATGCTTGTGGCTTTGGTTTGTTATGTTGGTTTTGTGAGTCTTGTATCGCCTCAGACGCTCTCTAATACCTCCGTTGCCGATGTTCGTTATCTCGTCCCAGTCATTCCATTAGGGATTGCAATTTGCACTATTGTGATTGTGCAGCTCACAAAGGGATATCGCTTGTTAGGCATTGGTTTGGCGCTTTTAGCATTTCAAACGAATGTCATTAATGGCGGTCCATTTCTTGACAGCGGCGTGCGGAGCACGATGGCAGAGTTTTCCAGAGAGATTTCATCACCGCTTGAGGAGCCTTACTCCATTGTTTCCGAGTGGATACAAAAAAATGTTCAACCTGGTGAGTCGGTGGCAGTTTTTCCTGACTACATGGTTTACCCTTTGATGTTTCGAGTTGCCCATCCCGTTTATGCTTGGCAGCTTAAAATGGGCAAAAAATCTCAATTCGGAGATTTGGAGGATATTCATTTTGAAGGCCGTCGCCCTCCAGATTTTTTTGTGCTTTTTGGGCCAATTGTTGCTGATTTCATAAATGCTTCCAAACATTGGGAGTCCAAAGGATGGAGGTATGAGCATATCGCGACATTGAATACATTTTGGAAGGATCTTTACCGACCAGAACTTTTCTGGCGCACTTTTCGTCCTATTAACCAATTTGACCCGAATTTAGAGGCGATACAGGTTTTTCGCAGGAAACAAAATGATTCCAACTAAAGAAAAGAATCGTTTTTCAGAGAATTATATGCCTTTTTGCAGGGTTTGTGGTTCGAATTCGCTTGCACAACATTGCATTATTAAGAAACCAGTGACTCGTGCAGGCGCTTTTTATTTTTGCAAGGCATGCGAAGCGATGAGTTTTCATGCTGAGAGTGATACTCATGCCTACGGCGATAATTACTACGGATGCGGGAATTCGAAAGTTGGGGGTCTCGCTCATGCCATCCGGTGTCTATCGGCAAAGTGGAGGGCGGATTTTGTGAACAAACTCGGTGGCAAAGGCCACTGTCTCGATATCGGTTGCGGCGATGGTGAATTTTTAAAGGCAATGAATAGTCGAGGTTGGTCGGTCAAGGGCACAGAACTTCCGGGATCGGCTTGCGATCGTGCGAAGAAAAAACTTCCGGGGCAGATTGTCTGTGCTGCTCAGTTTGAATCCGCTGCCGAGCCCGGTTCTTGTAACCTCATCACAATGTGGCAGGTTTTTGAACATCTGGAAAATCCGAGGCAGGTGCTCGAGAGATGTCGCAATCTCCTGAGTGACGGAGGAGTCCTCGGGATCGGCGTTCCCAATCCAATCTCTTGGCAGGCACTCTGGGGTAAAGTTGATTGGCTTCACTTTGATCCTCCGAGGCATCTTCATCTTGAAAACTTGCAGACTCTTGTAAAGGAAGCCGAGAGTTTGGGATTCACATGCATTGCCGTTAGATATCCATGGTTAGAATTTGGCCCAATAGGGTGGACCCAGACTCTGATGAACAAGTTGGGATTTTCCAGAGACTACTTTTTTGAAAAGATGAAAGATCGTTGGGCCCAAACCTCCATACTTTCCCAAATCCTCTGGACACTACTTGCAATTGTCCTGGCCTTGCCTGCATTTTTTCTGGCATTCCTCGAGTCGTTGAGCAAACGGTCGGCAACATATGAGGTTTACCTGCGACGGGGATTGTCGAAGAAGAGTTGAGTTCTTATCAGTGCGAGTTTTTTTGAGTTGCGAAAATTATTGCAGAAGGGGCGTGGAAAATCATATCATAGTCGAAAGCAGTCATATTTAATTCACTCGCTGTAATTTTCCGGGCAGTTAGCTCAGCGGTAGAGCGGTAGTTTTACACACTATTGGTCGGGGGTTCGATCCCCTCACTGCCCATTTTTAATTTGCGCGCTGGCTTATGGCGGTTTCGGAATATTCGTCCTTTTCACAAGCAGAGTTTCCTGACTTGCGAAAATTTCTGGCGCACCTTTTTTCCAGAATGATCGCCGTTGCCAGTCCCAAATCCTTGCGTGAAGCGGGACTCAGCGAAACTCAAGCAGAAGCAATTGTAACTGTGGTTGAGGAGCATGAGGGCGACCTTATTACCAAGGAATACCTCGACCACACGATGCGAGCAGAAATTTCCGAATTGGAAAATCGCCTGAGTCAAAAACTCATTACTCTTGGAATAACTATTAACGGGTTGGTGCTGGCTGGGGTTTATTTCATGCTCAATGACGCTAAGCAGTAAAAGGGGTTCAAAAAAAACCGAAATTCGCCGTTCGCTTCCGAAGTGGGGTGATGTGGAGGTCTGAAGACCGCGCACAGAGCGCTTTAAAACGGGCTTGAAAGTGGCGCGCCCGGCTGGGATCGAACCAGCGACCATCGGTTTAGAAGACCGAAGATTCCCCTACGCAATCGGTTTTACTTGGCGTTTACTTGGCATTAAGACTAAACTTGCGCGAACATTCACCAACCATGCGCAAAGTTTCAATCGCCATACGAAAAGTGAAGATCGACGGGAAACTTTTCTTCCAAGTCACCACCCCCAACCCCGATGGCGGGCGACCGAAGAGGAAGACATTCAGCGACCGCAAAGAGGCTGAAACATTCGTTCGCATTGCCAAGACCGAGCAGGAGAACTTTGGGACTGCCGCCTTCGGAATCACCGACCGACTCCGGGCTGATGCCGTCCGTGCTGCCGAGATTCTTGAAGGCACGGGGGCAAGTCTGGTGGATGCCGCACGGGCTTTCAAACGCCAGCACGATGCCACACAGAATGGAATCAAGGTTTCTGATGCCGTCGCCCGCTATCTCGAAAGCAGGGCCAAGAGCATCAAGAACGATGTCCATGCCAAGACGCTAAAAACCCGGCTGGAATTGTTCGCCGCATCGGCAGGAAACAGCACGACCGCACAGATTACCACGGACGATGTCAGCAAATTCATCGAGGGCCTGCCATACGAGCCTCGCACTCAAAGCCACTTCTGGAGCCACCTTCGCTCACTCTTCGCCTTTTGCGTGAAGAAGGGACTGGCAACTCGCAACCCGGTGGACGATGTCGAACGCCCCAAAGTGGTTGACGGGGCAGTCGAAATTCTCACGCCCGAGCAGGCCACCCGACTTATCCACGCCAGCGACGAAAAGATTCGTGCGGGAGTTGTGATCGCACTCTTTTGCGGGCTTCGCCAAGCCGAGATTAAACGCCTGACATGGCAGGCCGTAGACTTTGAGCAGAACCAGATCACTCTTGGCGCCGCAGAGGCAAAAACAAACTCCCGCCGCGTCATCCCGATTCCCGCTAATGCCGTAGAATGGCTTCTGTCGCTTCGCAAGAAGGCGGGGGCCGTGTGGCCCGAGGGCGAGATTCCTCGCGACTTGTGGACGCAGGCCCGCATCATCGCCGGGTTCGGGCCTTTCGGCCACACATCAAAAGCCGCCGCCGATCTTCAATCCGCCGCCAGAACTCTGAAACCATGGCCCGCAAACGCCCTGCGCCACTCCTGCATTAGCTACAAGGTTGCGAGTGATCCGAATCTTGCCCGTATCAGCTATGAATCCGGCAACTCCCCGGAAGTAATCAAGAAGCACTACAACGGGCTGGCATCACCCGCAGAGGCTAAAAAATTCTTTGCCATTGCTCCCGCAAAATCCGGCAAAATCGTGAAATTCGCGTCATGAAAAAAGCCCACGAAGCCGCATCAGCAAAGGCTAAATGGATTATGCTCTAAAAGGAGCTTTCGAGGATTTTCGATTTTTTAATTTGACATTGCGGGGCTTTGGGTTTCTCTCAAGCCAAGCCGATACTCGGAGTTAATGCGCCGACCGGATACTTCTGAGACACCTCAGGCACTCGCCTGAGCCTTGAGGAGAAAAAAGCACCGACACAAAAGCCCGCGTGTTGCGGACACCTTTGGCGTGAGCGGATCAACGAAACTCCAAAATGGAGATTTTTCATGCAGTTGCTTTTTATCCGGCGGCAAGAAGCTGCCAAAATGTTAGGAGTCACGCCTCGCACACTTTCAAGGTGGCATAAGCTGGGGCGGTTAAAAATGGTGAGGATCACACCTCGCGTTCTTGGGTATCACCCTGAGGATTTGGAAAAGTTTGCACGGGGAAACACGCAGGGCGGGGAGGAGGAAGGCAAGTGAACACGGCTCTTCTCACCAAACGCGACCTTGCGCAGCAATGCCGAGTTAGCATGAGAACAATTGATGGATGGATTCGGGATAAAAAAATCCCAGTCATTCATATGTCGCAACGATGCGTCCGTTTCCGGGCTGATCGGGTTGCGGAAGCACTCGACAGGCTCGAAACCCGTGCTGCCGGAACTCCGAAGGTTCGAACCGTGGAGGAGGCGAAATGAAAGCGCCCGAAAACCGAAAACGCCCGTGGAACTTGGCGGCTCACACGGGCTGGAATTCGACTGAAAACCTAAAGTTTCAATACGCCTTGCTCCGCAAGTTGCAAGCTCCTTTTGGATGGGTCTTCTGGCTCATCCACAAACGCGCCGACCGGATTCAAGACGAGATCGAAAGGAGAGAGTGCTATGGGCGCTAATAGCATCACCGAGCGCCGGGGCGATTGTGGTTTGATCCGCACAGCGCCGATTGATCCGGCGCGGGTATTCCGTGGCTGGCTTCGTGAGGCCGTGCGCCTCGCCCGATTGGCGGCATCCACGGGACGGGCAATCCACGCAAAGGCGTTGCAGCGCCATCTGGAGGCCATGTCGTTTCATGCCGGGGACATGAGGGAGGAGTTGCCATGAGTCCGACCCGAGAACTCCCGCAATTTGTCCGCGACCTCCTGGCATCAATGCCAAGGCGTGGGCAAGGACTGAACAACTGGCTCTTCAAGGTGGCACGGGTGCTTCATCCCTACCGGGAGCGGGGCGAGATCGTGGCGCTTTTGCAGGCCGCGACCGCTGGCGAATCCATCAAGGCCGGGGAGATCGAGCGGGCCGTGGACAACTCCGAATCCGTGGCATGGCAACCGGGGCAGGCTCCGGCGCCGCGCCAACCTGCATGGCCGAAGGTGAACCAAGAACAACGGGAGGCCGTGATTGCCTCCACGGGCGGACTGGCCGACCTGTGGGAGCATTCTCCGATCCGCTTTGAGGACGCCGAGCCGCGCACCGAGGAAATCATCGACAGGCTTTTCCCCGGCAACCCGCTGCTTTGTTGCGGGGAGACCAACAGCAACTTCAACACCCGCCCACGCGAGGACTGGCGGGGGAGCTTGTCGGGGCTTCAACTCATCGTGCCTTCGCCCATGAGCGCACTCACAGGGAAAACCAAGGACGGGCGGACGAGCGCACACACCTTGGACAATACCGGGCCGCGCAGGTTTCTTGTAATCGAACAGGACACCGGGACGGCAGACGAGCAAGCCGGGGTGCTTCTTCACCTCGCATCCAAGGCTCCGCTGGCGCTGGCGGTTCACAGCGGCAGCAAGTCGATTCACGGATGGTTCTACTGCGAGGGGAAACCCGAAGAGAGCCTTCGCTCCTTCATGCGCCATGCGGTTGAGATCGGGGCCGATCCTGCGACATGGACACGCTCGCAGTTCGTGAGAATACCGGACGGCACACGGCAGACCGGGGCGCGGCAGGCGGTTTACTACTTCAACCCGGAGGTGATAACCCGATGAAGCTCGCAACCGAATGGATCGAAGAACCGAAGAGCGTTGAGGGCGAGGCCGTGGTGGAAAATCAGCCTTTGCCGAAAATCTACTACGCTGGGCGCGGAGGCTACGCCATCGAACACGGCGGGAAATTCATCCCGCTGACTTGTGCAGAGGCGGTTGTCCAACACCTCAAGCCTTACCTTGGCAAGAAAGGCGACTATGACGGGGCGCTCTGCAACATCCGGCTAAACAACTTCGTCAGCTATATCGGCCCTGTCGCTGGGATCGCTCCGGGCTTGCACACCAGCGAGGACATGGAGGCGCCTTTTCTGGTAACAAGCGGGCCGAAAATTATCGAAGGGACGCCGGGGGATTTTCCGTTCATCGAAGCTTTTCTTGCGGAATTGTTCGATGGTCAGGATCAAGCCCTCGCCGCCATTGGATGGTTGCGCCAAGCACGAAGCAATCTGGTTGCTGGCAAGAGAAGGCCGCTTCCAGCCGCCGCCCTTGTCGGCCCCAAGGAATGCGGGAAAAGTCTCTTCATTGAACTTGCTCGGCGTGTGCTGGGCGGCAGGAGCGCCAACGCTCTGCGGGCGCTCAACGGCTCAACCAACTTCAACGCCGATGCTCTTGGCGCGGAACTTCTGGTGATCGATGACGAGATCGCGAGTCGAGACCCTCGCGCCCGCATCTCCCTCGCCCAAGGGCTGAAAAAGCAACTCTTCGCGGCTTCAGTCCGGGTGGAGGGAAAATATCGGGATGCTGTCACCATGCGCCCCATCCAAGCCGTGGTTCTGGCGGTCAATTCCGAGCCGGAAAACATGATGGTTCTCCCGGCCTTGGATGATTCGCTGGAAGACAAAATCTCCCTCTTCCTTTGCAATCGCGCCGGGCTGGATGGCTTGGACTCGCCGGATGAAATCTCCGGGCGCTTGGACGCAGAGATTCCGGCCTTCATCTACCACTTGGAGAACTCCACCCACCCCGAGCGCCTTCGTAATCGGCGGACTGGCGTTACCGCTTGGCACAACCCAGAGCTTCGGGAGCGGTTGAGAAGCATGGAAATCGAAGAGCGGTTTCGCGAACTCATCGCCCAATGCTCCGCAGTCTCGTTTCAGATCACTACCGAGGGGGCATGGCGCGGATCGGCGGCAGAGCTTGAAAAGGCGCTTATGGAGGACGAGCAAACCCGGCACAGCGCACGAAGTATTCTGACATGGAACGCCGCCTGCGGTGCTTACCTTGGCAGACTGCAAAAAGCCGGACGGGCGCGCATTTCCTCTTCCGTAGTGCATGGCTTCACTCGTTGGAGGATCGAATCCCTTGGGGAGGGTGGGGTGTAGGGGATTGTTTTTAACCTTTATAGCCGAAAATCAAATGACCCTATCAATAAGGAACTCCAAAACAGACCCCACCACTCCACCCCCATGACGATCCTCCTCGACACCCGAGAACCCGATCCGCACCCGTGGGCGCGTCACCTTCCCGAGGGATGGAAGATTCAGCGCGGCACACTCGAAACGGGAGACATCGCCCTCGCCCGACTCCCCGAAGGCGTGGTGATCGAGCGCAAGACTCCTTCCGACCTCGCCGGATGCATTGGCGCAAGCCGCGAGCGTTTCGAGCGGGAGCTTCGCCGGGGCCGCTATGTCGGGCGATTCCTGATCGTGGTGGAAGGGAGCTTGGCCGATGTCCAACTCGCCGCCCGTGGAATCAGCCCGAACGCCGTCAACGGCTCACTCGCCGCATGGGCCGTGAGGTTCTGCCCGATCATCTTCGCCGGATCGCCAGCGGGAGCGGCAGACTTCGCTTTCCGCGCCCTCGCCGCACAGGTGCGCGACATCCAGCGGGACGCGCAGAGTCTCCGCGAGGAACCTTCCGCACCCATAACCCTCCCGACACAACAACCGCCCCGCAGCGGGCGCACAACGCGAAGACGCGCCATCATGCCATGATCATCCCATTCCGAAAACTCCCTGACTCCACCAAACCCGAAGCCGCCGCCGCCCTGCTCGCAGGCAAGACTTGGTTCCATTGGGGGCGAGAGACCGAGCATCCGGGTAACGCCGAGCTTTTCAGATGGATTGATCCCGGTGAAATCGTGGGCATTTGTGGGACGGATTCCGCGACATCCCGCACCCCTGCGAGTGGCAACGATTCCACTTCCGGCATGATGAAAAATGTTAAGGTTTGCAAGTATCCCGAGGGCGGCATCCAGCGTCTCAAACGCAAACGCGCCGACATCCTACTCGCCGCAAGGCCAGACCTTTCCGACCGAGAACTGGCGCGGCTCGCCGGGGTGTCGCATACCTACATCGCCAAACGCCGCCGAGTGGCAACAAACCCGCCGACCGCCTACTGACATTTGCTGATTTTCCGAACATTCCGCGCACGCGCACGCGAGGGGGGAACAGCTTTGTTTATGAATTAGGAATTTTTTAAGCGGTTTCCTAAAAATTCATAAATACCGGTGTATTTCCGTAAGTGAACTTGCACTTCTCGCCAGTTGATAGTTTTCCGATTCCATACCCTGAAGTATCGGAAGTTCTGTTGACTATAACACGACCTGTTCGCCCATCAGAGATACTGAAATTAAAAACCCGTGTTGTTGAGGTATCCCATGGGTTGTAAGTTCCAGAAACGAATTTACCATCAAGACTCTGAAGGTTGTAAGTTCCGCCTAATGGAGTGGCAGTTGTAGTTCCTATAAACTTTTCGCCTCGCTCCATCTCCGCCATAGCTGGAACGCTTACCGCGCATCCCTGAAGCAGGATTGAGATCGATACGAGAACAAGAGCAGCTCCAATTTTCGACATAAAATTCATCACGATATTTACTGGCTAATGTTGATAGAATTGCAAGCCGCCCCCGCTAACCCACCGCTTGAAGACGGCATAAGGGCGCAAAAATTTGAATCGCAAGGGAGGGCGGCCAAGTCCTCATAACAGGGACTTCTCCCCGGTCAGCAGGCCTTTCTGATCTTCCGAACGATTCATGGCTCTGCCCCTTACCGAACCCAATGAAGGGCGTCTGGAGCTTACGCCCGAAGCGGCGAGCCAAGTGGGAGATTATGCAGGGAGGTCTTTTGGTCAAGGGCCGCAAAACCACAATTTGATTGATAGCCAAGAAGGAGGGCGGCCGCTTCCTCATGCAGGGCAATGCCCCGGTCAGATGGCCTTTCTGATCGTCTCCTTGGCTACGGAAATCCATCGCATCGGATCTTGCTGGATTCAAGATGCAATAGAATCCCCATCGTCTAGGAACGCTCGAGCGGCTTTGCGAAGCAAGGCGGGGACAGAACACCTTTCCTCTTTCGCCAGCTTACGGATGAGGGCATAGGTTTCGAGATCGAATGACAGGATGATCTTCTCCATCCGATCCGAGCGGAATCGGGCTGGGTGGCGTTCTGGGGTGGTGACTTGTGATGTTGTCATGGGAATACAAAAAGCCTCTGGGGAAGGGGCAAACCTTGTCCCGCCACGGCACGACCCGGAAGCGGTATCCCCAGAGGCTTTGATTCTCTGGTTTCTCTATGTGCGCCGCCTGATTCGTGGTCAGGGATGAGAAGTGGCGGTTCGTGCTTTGCCTCACGAACAACGGCATCCATTGCACCAGTCGGGAGAGGGGCGCAAGCGGGAAAAATCGGGCGCGAGTTTTGACTGATACCCGCCGGCATTCCGCTGAAAATCCTGCGAGGCCGATGAGGTGCGGCTTCGCGCCTCCGAGGCCGTCTGGCTCCGCTCCGCTCCACAGCGACCGCCTCCGCTGAATCATCCGTCCGGCTTCGCCGCCAATGTCACGAAGCCCCATGCCGAGCATCAGTCCCTCTCCGGTAGGCCGCTCCGCGCTGAACTCCGAACTTGTGGCAAACACCATCCGCTTCCGATGTCCTGGCCTGCATTGGCAACCTGTCCGCCGCTCCGCTCTCCGATAACGGCAAGTAGTGGATAGCGGCATTGCCACGAAGGGAGATCACCCTAGCCATCCACTACAAGCCATTATCCGAGCCGACCTGCGCGGGCCAGCCGCTCCGCATGGGGCTTGTGCTTCGCTCCCTCTCCGAGGTTTCGGCGGTGATGGGGGCCGTGAGTGCTTGTGATCCCGACCGCACCGCCGCCGCAGATCGAGGGCCGTTGCCATGCGTTTGCGGGGCGTGGGGGTGTGCGTTGGCTCGCGCTGGCAAACTGCCACCGCATCACCCCGCCCACCCAAGGCCCGCCGCCGTGGGCCTCGCTACGCTCGCCCCCGGCTCTAGGCCCCACGCAGAGAAGGCAGGCATCGCGGGCAAATACTCGCCGCCGCACCGCTCCGAGGATTTGGGTTGGAGGGAGGATTTGGGCGATGGGCCGCGCTAGGATCGCGTGAAAATTCTAGGATGATTGATCCGTTTGGTAAATGTGGCGCTCTTAAATAGGGAACACCTCACAGATTCACTTGGCGTTTACTTGGCATTATAGGTGCGTTTTTTGGCGTTTTCTTGCGTTTCGATGCGCAATGCATTTTTCCCCGAAAAAGCCAGCAGAGCCTTTATTCATGCGGCTTGAAGGTGGCGCACCCGGCTGGGATTGAACCAGCGACCATCGGTTTAGAAGACCGGTGCTCTATCCACTGAGCTACGGGCGCAATTGGAGTGTGACGACGCGGGGCCGTAAGTGCTGTGTTAGCATGTGGTGGTTGATGCGGCAAGTGCGGCAAGTGCAGCAAGATTTTCGCGGTGGCTTGGAGCGTTGGATTGGGTAGAGTACGGGGATGATTGAGATGGATAAGAGGCAGCGTGGGGAGCGAATTTGGGCGCGTGGGGATTGGATCGTTAGCTTCGTTGCGGCGTTTGTCGCGGGGGTTGTTTATTTTTGGACGGCGGCTCCTAATGTGACGCTGTTGGACTCGGGGGAGTTTGTGGTGGCGGCGCAGCATTTCGGAGTGCCGCATCCGACTGGGTATCCCCTCTGGACGCTGTTGGCATGGCTTTTTCAGTTCCTGCCGTTTGGGAATGCAGCGTGGGAGATCAATTTGTTCAGTGGTTTCTGCGGCGCATTGGCAACGGGTTTAGTTGCGATGCTTTTTTCGAATTCCATGCGATGGATGCTGGGTGGGCAGGTGGCGCGTTGGCGCGGCTTGAATGGGGTGGTTTCGCTGACGGGGGCTTTGCTTTTCGCGTTCAGCGCTTCCATGTGGTCGCAGGCGGTAATCGCGGAGGTTTACACTCTGCATGCACTGCTGATTGGGTGTTATCTGACTTCATTGTATGTTTGGCTACGGCGTCCTGAAAGTTTGTGGTTGCTGATTCTGCCGTTTTTTATTCTGGCGCTTTCGTTCAGTAATCATCAGTTGAGCGTCTCGCTGGCTCCGTTGCCTTTTCTCGCGGTGTTGCTGGTGCGGCGCCGGATTTTCTGGGATTTGGTGGTTGCGGGTGCAATTACGGTCCTGGTTGCTTATTTATGGTTTGCAGTTCTCTCGGGCGAGTCTCCAGTGCTGAAGACGGCGATCCGTTTTTTCTATTGCGTGATGACTGGATTTGTCTTGCTGGTGGTTGTGAGGCGGATGCGCGTTGAGTGGCGTCTGATAGCTTTTTTGCCTTTTTTTGTGCTTCTGGGCTTGCTGCCGTATACCTACATGCCGCTTGCATCTTCGACGAATCCACCGATGAACTGGGCCTATACGCGCACGCCGGAGGGTTTCTTTTTTTCGTTCAACCGCTCTCAATATGGTGGCAGTCTTACGCAGCAGAGCCTTCGCTCATTGGGAAAATTAATGGGTACTGAGCCTGTTTCCTCGCCCCAAGATGGAGCATCGCAGCCAGGAATGGCTCCGCCAGCAAAAGGTCTTCTGGCAAAGTTGCAGGAATGGGTTGGCTTTTTCTGGTTTCAATTGTGGAAGAGCTTTACTCCGTTTGGAGTGATAGCCTATTTCGCGGCTTTGCTGGTGGTATTGCGGTTGAAGGATGTTGCTGCTCGGACTTGGATTTATGTGCTCGAAATCGCATTCGTGCTGGCGGCAATTTTGCAGCCGGTGGCGGATGGCGCGCAGACCGACGTAGGCGGATGGTGGCTGCAGATGCCTTATCATACATACACGAATTTGATTTTCGCTTTGCTTGCGGGCCTAGGTTTTATGGCAGGTGCTTTGTGGTTTTGCTCGCGAGTGCCAAGTCTTGCCTGGATGCGGTATGGAATGCTGGCGCTGCCACTCTGGCCTTTGCTTTTTAACTATGATGGCTGCAGTCAGCGTGGACGGTGGTTTGGCTGGGATTTCGGACATGATATGTTGAAGGACCTCCCTCGAGGGAGCGTGGTATTGGGTGGAACGGACCCTGGTCGTTTCGTGCCGACTTACATGATTCTGGGCGAAAGCACCCAACCTCCCGACGTAAAGCGTGATCCCGACTTCGACAGGCGGGATCTGTATATCATCACTCAAAATGGGGTAGGGGAACCGCTTTACCGCAAGTATCTGGCGGATCACTATGGAGCGGATCGGCCGAAGCCGAAAAATTCTTTTGAACGCTGGCTCGGAAGGGCGGAGGCGTATCCGGAGAAGCCGCTTGTTTTTCCAACCGAGCAGGAAATCAATGAGGTCGTGTCGAGGGAAATGGAGGCATCGATGGCGAAGGGGGCGGTGAATCCTTTCCTGCCGCATAGTGTGGTGACGCGGCTTATTTGGGAAAAAAACCGCGATGCGCATGAATTTTTTGTGGAGGAGAGTTTTCCCATGGAGTGGTCTTATGACCATGCCGAGCCTCATGGGTTGGTCTATCGCATCAACAGGGAGCCGCTGAAGGAATTGTCTGCCGATATTGTGCGGAAGGACTTTGAGTTTTGGGATGACTATTTGAGGAAGCTCAAGGGCAATCCTGAATATGCGAAAGACTATGACGCACAGCGCTCCTTCTCGAAGCTGCGCGCCTCGACGGGAAATCTCTACCGGCATCGAAAAATGGATTCTGAGGCTGAGCGGGCCTACCGGCAGGCGCTCGAGCTCTGGCAGGGCAATGGCGAAAGCCTTACCGCTCTCAACAACATGCTTTGGGAACTTGGTGATTTCGATGGCGTGCTGGCCATGCTCCAGCCAGCACTGGATGCGGATCCGAACAACATTGGGCTCTGGCAGCTGTATATTAACGCGGAGAAGCGCAAGGAACTTCAAGGTGCTATCGCGACTAAGGAAGAAGCTGTTTCGAAGCAGCCGGCGAGTGTGGTCGATGTCCAGAAGCTTCTGGAGCTCTATGCATCCGCTGGCGAAACAAACAAGGTCTCCAAATTGCTGGGGAATTCCATTTCTCTACTCACAACCAATGCGGCCTTTTTACGGGTGGCTGCGGAATATGCGGAATCGTGTGGTGTTTCGGAATTCGAGTTGGCTGTGGCAAAGGCTCTCGTAGCGATGGAGCCCGATGTCGCAGAGAACCAGTTTGCGCTGGCGCGCGCTGCTTTGCGCAATCGCAAGAAGGAGGACTTTTTTGTAGCGGCGCGCGCGGCCGTGGAGAAAGGCGGATTACCCATGCGGGAGGCTTTCGCGAAATCCAGAGAGTTTGACTCTGTGAGGAGTGATAGCGAATTCAAAGTCATCCTTGGACACAGCGATTAAATCGCGGGTATATCCGAATCAGAAGTTTCGGCATCTGCAAGGCTGCCTCGCGGCCTACAGCGTTGACATTCTCATGCGAAAAGAGCGTGAGTGATAGACCAGCGGCTAAATTGGTGAGGCAGGAACAACGTGGAACTTCCATGCTCAAGGCGCGCGCTTGGATGGCTTCGGGAACGGTGGAAATTCCCACGGCACCGGCTCCTATCGCCTGAAGCAAGCGGATTTCGGCGAGCGTTTCAAATTGGGGGCAGGCCATCGCGGCGTAAACGTCTTCGTGAAGCGTGAGTCTGGCCTCCTTGGCGGCTTCATAAAAATGAGAGCGTATACGCAGGCTGTAGACTTCTGTCACGTCAACGAAGTTTGGCTTTCCGCGCATTGGCACGTGTTAAGCAGGTTGATTTGGTCGCTGAGCACCATCCAAGTCCCAGGCCCGTAGGATTTGTTCAGCGTGCCTGCCTCATTAGTAAGAAGAGAGTTTTTGATTCCTCTGGCATGCTTGAGCTGGATGTTTATGACGACATCATCCGCACTCCATCCTTCGTAGAGATGCACGCGGCCTCGTGCCACGAGTAGTTGGTGCCTGGAGAGCGGCGTTATAACGACTCTTCCGGCGTGGCCGGGCACTCTCGATGCGGGTAGACCCACGATTGCCTTGTATTCCACCGAAAAATCATGTCGAAGGATTTAAACAAGGTCTCCAAGGCCGGAGCCGAGGACGATTGCAGATTGTGCTCCGCATTCTTGAAGCTCCTTGGGGATTTTTATGCTCTCAGCGTGCTCCAATGCCCAAGAGCACGGAAGGAATCGTTCTCAGAACAATGTAGGCGTCGAGAAAGAGGGACCAGTTGTCGATGTATTCGAGATCCATTCGCACCCAGTCGGAGAAATTTACCACGGTATTGCGTCCCCGGACCTGCCACAGGCAGGTGATTCCGGGCTTCATACTGAGACGGCGGCGGTGGACGGTCTCTTCAAATTTTTCGACTTCATAGACCGGAAGGGGGCGTGGACCAACGAGGCTCATGTGGCCGCGCAGCACATTCACGAGCTGCGGGAATTCATCGATGCTCGTCCGCCGGAGAAATCGTCCGAGGGGCGTCACCCTGGGATCGTCTTGCATTTTGAATACCGGACCCTTCATTTCATTGAATGCCTGCAGTTCCGGCTTCTGCTTCTCGGCATCGACATACATCGTGCGGAATTTCCACATTTCAAAAGGTGCGCCGTGAAGTCCAGAGCGCCGCTGACGGAAAAAGGCGGGGCCAGGAGAGGTAATCTTGATAGCTGCAGCCACCACCAATAGCGCCGGGGCCAGTAGAATCAGGCCTGTGAGGGCGACAGATCGGTCGATGAGGTTTTTAAAAAAAAGCGACCATTGTGCTGCAGGTTTGCTACGAAAGACGAGCATGGAGTGGGGGCCAAGAATCGAGAAGGTCGGCTTCGCGATAGATGTCGGAATGAATTCCATGCTCAGCCAGGCATCAACTCCCTCGGCTTCGCAAGCTTCGATGGCCCTCTGCGCTTTTTCGAGATCCAGGTGCTTGAAGGCAAGAATCACGCGGCCTACTGAGTGTTCGTGCAGGGAGGAGATAAAGTCTTCGATTGATTGGTAATTAAGATCGATACGGTCTTCCACACGCATTTCCATTTTTTGAACCGGCGTCAGGCTCGCCATCAGCGAATCCATGCACGCCGGTTCGCCGGCCAGAATAACTCGTTCGCCGACTTTTCCTGCCCGGACTTTTAGGTGATAGTTAGCGATCTCCAACTGCTCCCGAACCATCAATACGCAGGGCGCTAACAAGGCGAATAAAATCAGTACCGAGCGGCTCGGCACCTCCAGTCTGAGGAAAATGACCGCAGCGCTAAGAACTACAAAGAGCCACATGCCAGCCATGGTGATCTTTTGCATGGAACGCCATGTGGTTTTCTCCTGAGGATGATTGTAAAATCCTTGGGCTTCCAAAAAGAAAGGCGCGAATGGAATGATGACGGCAAGCATCCATACGAAGCTTGGGAACGGGTCGATCTCAACGATTCGATCTAAAACGATTACCCTGTTGTAGCGCAAAAAGTGGGCAAACCAGAACGTCAGCGCTAGCAGCGCTGTATCGCAGACTTTCAGGAGTTGCAGATTGATTTCGTTGCGTTGAGCAAGCATGAAAGAGAAATGACAAACAAGCACCGCGCCTATGGCGAGCACGCATCACATACGAGTGCCAAGCCCAAACGCAATACCATATTTTCGGTATTTAAGCCGGGCGCAGTCGTCGGAATTGTGGACTCTCCTGAGGCTTTTCGCAAGGCGGTGCGTTTGCCGGAACATGCGGTTGATTATCTGGAATGGCGGGCGGATTGCCTTGGAGTGGAGATGCCTAATTCCAAATTCCCTTGGATCGTGACTGCTCGGCATCCCTACGAGGGTGGCAAAAACTCGATGTCAACTGCTGCAAGAAGGCGCGTGCTTACGGCTCTTTTGCCAATGGCCGCCATAGTAGATATCGAAGTGCGTGCACTGTCCTCTTTGCAATCCCTTGTTCGCCAAGCCAACGAATCTCTTGTGCCTGTGCTTGCCTCATTTCACGATTTTAAAAAAACACCCTCCCTTGCTCGCTTGAGTGAAGTCATTCGCCAGGCAGAGGATCGAGGTGTAGACGCTTTAAAAATTGCAACACACACTGCCACTCCAGCGGATGTCGCCCGCTTGCTGGATTTGTTCTCCATCACCCGACTTCCACTGGCCGTCATGGGTATGGGGCCGCTAGGAATGTCCTCACGCATTCTTTTAGCGAACTGCGGGTCTGTTTTGAATTACGGTTGGCTACACGCTCCTAATGTGCCCGGTCAGTGGGCGGCTAGGGAATTGGCTGAAATTTTGCGTCGGTGCTCATACCAAGATCTGCATTGACAAAAGAACATCATTCTTCGATCATTGCCTATCTTTTCAATCCCTATCTTGGGGTCAAGATGGTGGTCGTAGCTCAATGGCAGAGCTCCAGGTTGTGGTCCTGGCTGTTGCGGGTTCGAGTCCCGTCGATCACCCCACTCCCTGCCCCTCCTGAATTATTCGCGTGATCCTCTGCCAGCGTTCTGGTTTTTTGTAGGCTACAATGGCTAGCAATTTTGGAACTTTATTTCGTATCTCCACCTGGGGCGAGTCTCATGGTGGGGGCGTGGGTGTGGTAATCGATGGATGCCCTCCGCGTCTTGCGCTTTCGGAGGAGGACATCCAGCCCGATCTCGACCGTCGCCGTCCCGGTCAGAGCGATATCGTTACACCACGCAAGGAAGAGGATGCCTGCAAAATCCTCTCCGGCGTTTTTCGTGGTGTCACGCTAGGCACGCCGATCTCGATTTTTGTTCCGAATACCGATGCCCGCCCCGAGGCCTATAGTGAGATGCAGACGCACTTCCGTCCGTCGCATGCCGATTTCACCTACCAGTCGAAATATGGCGTTCGAAACTGGGAGGGTGGTGGACGCTCTTCGGCGCGCGAGACGATTGGCCGTGTGGCCGCCGCTGCTGTTGCCAAAAAGGTTTTAAAAGTTCTGTTTCCCGAAATTGAGATCCTCGCTTGGGTTTCGCGCATCCATGATATCGAGTCCCAGGTCGATGCCGCCTCGGTGACCATGGCATCCATTGAATCCAACCCGGTTCGATGCCCGGACGTTCATGCGGCGGAGGCCATGATTGCGCGAATCAAAAAAATCCGCAGCGAGGGGAACAGCGTCGGCGGTTTAATCGATGCCACTGTGCGTGGGATGCCCGTCGGGCTTGGCGAGCCAGTCTTCGATCGCCTCGAGGCGGATCTCGCAAAAGCCATGCTCAGCCTGCCGGCAACGAAGGGCTTTGAAGTGGGATCGGGTTTTGCAGGAACGCTTCTCACCGGCTCGGAACATAACGATCCCTACACACTCCGCGACGGCACGGTTCACACGACCTCAAATCGCTCGGGTGGCGTGCAAGGCGGCATCAGCAACGGCGAGCCTCTGCTTTTCCGTGTGGCATTCAAGCCGACTGCTACCATTTCAAAACCGCAGGCCACCGTTACCACCTCCGGCGAAGAGTCCACTCTCGCCGCGCGCGGTCGCCACGACCCCTGCGTCTTGCCACGCGCGGTAGTGATGGTCGAGGCGATGACGGCTCTTGTGCTCGTGGATCACGCCTTGCGCCACCGCGCTCAAGATTGCCTGCCGAGGTAGCTATCAAGGCATGTCCGACCTTGGTTCTCCATTCTGGCAAAATGTCCTGCTCTACAGCGCGGCGGTTTTTATGCTTTGGGAAATCTACGTTGGCTGGCGGCGTGGACTCATTCGCGCGGGGCTGCATTTCGGCGCCTTTGTGGCTTCAGGCCTTCTCGGCATGGTGGTCGGCCAGACTGTCGGCGCTGTCGTGGGCATCGTGCTACCAGGGGTCGCCTTCCTTGCGGGATTGATTGTCGGCGGCGCTGTGGCCCTCCTCACACTCGGTGTCTGCCTCTTCCTTGGGGCAGTCCTTTTTAAGCGCACCTCGCAACAGCCCCCCGGACTCTTCCGGTGGGTGTTCGGAGCGGGTGGTGCCGTTTTTGGCCTACTCACCGGTCTCTTCATTCTCTGGGGCGCGGTCTCGATCATTCGCACATCGGGAGCCCTTGCCAAATCCGGCATGGCTGGTGAAAAAATCCATGATGCCCCTGCTTCGGCCCGCACTTTTGCGATGCTCAAGGATTCTCTGGAAATGGGCCCCGTCGGCGACATTGTGGAGTCTATCGATATCCTTCCCTCCCAGGCTTACGAAAACATGACGCGCCTCGGGCAGTTAGCGAAAAACAATGACGCCATGATACGTTTTCTCGATTATCCGGGCGTTCAGGAAATCGCCACACATTCGCGCATACAGGCTTTGTTGCAGGATCCCGTCGTCGTGCAAGCAGCGGAGAATAAAAATTTCATCGCACTCATTCAGAGCCGCTCCGTGCTGAATGCCGCTACAGATCCTTCGCTGCAGAAGCTCATCTTGGATCTCGATCTCGAAAAAGCGCTCGATTACGCGATGCCGTCCAAGCAAAATCCCACCTCTCCAAAAAAGACACCATGACAGATTACATTGCCACCATAGGCCTCGAAGTTCACGTGCAGCTCAAGACCCGCAGCAAAATGTTCTGCTCCTGCGCGGTGGAATACGGTGCCGAGCCTAATACCAATGTCTGCCCGGTCTGCCTCGGCATGCCCGGTGCCCTGCCTGTCATGAACGAGGAGGCCCTCAAGCTCACCGCGCTTGCCGGCCTCATGCTGGGCTGCGAGATCGGACCGGTCTGCAAATTTGACCGGAAAAATTATTTCTATCCCGACATGCCGAAGAACTACCAGATCAGCCAATACGATCTGCCATTCTGTCTTGGCGGCACCGTCCCGCTCCACGACCTCGCTTATCCGAAGGACGCCCAGAAAAGCATCGCCACTAAGGATAAAAACATCCGCCTCGTCCGCATCCATCTCGAGGAGGATGTCGCCAAGAGCTTCCACATGGAAACCGCCACCGGCATCGACTTCAACCGCGCTGGCACACCATTGCTCGAAATCGTCGGTGAACCCGATATTTCCTCACCCGAAGAGGCCTTCGCCTACCTCACTGTGCTCCAGCAGGTCATGATTTACGGTGGAATCAGTGATGCTGATATGGAGAAAGGTCAGCTCCGTTGCGATGTCAACGTCTCGGTCCGTCCCGTCGGAACCGAAAAATACGGCACCAAGATCGAGGTGAAAAATCTCAACTCCATCTCCGGCGTCCGCCGCGCTCTCGCCTTCGAGATTCCCCGCCAGATCGAAGCCCTTCGCAGTGGGGCCACGCTCCAGCAGGAAACCCGTCGCTGGGACGACGCCCGCGGCGAGACGACTCTCATGCGCATCAAGGAAAGCGCGCACGACTACCGCTACTTCCCCGACCCTGATCTTCTTCCAGTAAAAACCGCCCCACTCGTCGAAGCCGCCCGCGTCCGCAAGCCCGAGCTCCCGTGGGAAAAACGCGCTCGCTTCGTCAGCGAATTCGGCGTGAGCGATTACGATGCCTCCGTGCTTGCGAACGACCTCGCTCTCGCCTCCTACTTCGAGACCGCCGCACGAGGTGCGAAGAAGCCCAAGAATGTTGCGAATTGGATTCTCAACGACCTTCAGAGCGCCATTTCATCAGCTTCCGTCACCATTGCCGAGTGTCCAGTCGCGCCGCATGCTCTTGACGAACTCGTGAACCTCATCGACTCCGGCTCCATTAATTCAAAACAGGGCAAGGAAGTTTTTGCCGAGATGTTCGGCACGGGAAAATCCGCTGCCATCATCGTTGAGGAAAAAGGCCTCAAGCAGGAAAGCGATACCGGCGCCATCGAGCTCTTCGTCGATCAGGCCATCGAAGGCAATCCAGGCCCCGTAGCCGATTACAAGGCAGGCAAAGTGTCAGCTCTGAACTTCCTCAAAGGCCAAGTTATGAAACTCTCCAAAGGCAAAGCCAACCCGGCTCTCGCCGGAGAGATTCTGGAGAAAAAACTCTCGTGATTCAAAAATGGAGGCGCCTCTCGCGCAGGCGCAAGCTCACTGGCTTTCGAAACGCTAGCGACCCTCTCCCATGATTGATCAATGGACAGACTGGATGCGCGAAGCCATGCTCTGGATCGAACAAACCGGTCCTGTCGGCTGGATTTGGTTTGTCATTCTCTACACACTGTCCTGTGTGCTCTTTCTGCCCGGTTCCGTGCTGAGCTTTGGCGCGGGTGCGGTTTACGGATTCTGGGGAGGCACGCTCCTCGTCTCCGTGGCCTCAGTCGGTGGCGCGCTTGCAAATTTTCTCTCCACCCGCTACCTCCTGCGAACATGGATGGAGCGCCGCTTCGCCAATAGTAAAAAATTCCACGCCCTCAACCATGTCGCCACCAAGGATGCTTGGCGAATGATCATCCTCACCCGCATTTCACCCATCTTGCCCCACAGCCTTGTGAGTTGCGCCTTCGGCCTCTCGCGAATCAATTTCTGGCGCTACATTATTGCCTCGTGGGTCGGTTTTATGCCGATCAGCGCCGCCTACGCCTACAGCGGTGCGGTCATCGGCGAGGCTGCCAAAGGCGGCATCAACCAAGGCCCGTGGGCCTGGGCACTCTACGCCCTCGAGATCGCTTTCACTATCATAGTCACTGTCTGGATCACCCGCGCCGCACAAAAAGCCCTCCGCGCCGTTGCCCCCGAAGTCGTCGAAGAAGAAAACAACAGCACCCCCTGAAAAATTCTCAAAAGCTTTGTTCAAAATCTCTTTGCCCGACCAATTCCTGCTTACTATTCCATTCCATTCATCCCGAAAACGGATTTTTAGACAGGAGGGCAGGATGGAGAGAATTGACAGAAAAGGCTTTGGCTTTTGTTTGATATCGCACAAATCATTTCAAACGCATCGCATCATAAACAGATCATCCTCTGTGTTCTCTGAGCGCTCTGTGGTTAATTCTGCTGTATTCGGTTTAATCTCAAAGGGAAACTGGGTGGCAGGCAACATTTCCTTTCATTTTTAAAACTCAATTATGCTATGGCCAGCGCAGCCTTTTTCGACCGTGAGGCAGCGATAAGTGAAAACGGCTCGCTCAAATTGAAAATCTCATAGCCGTTGGTATTTGGACAAGATGACGGGATAATCAGGATACGCAGGCCGGGGTTGCCTGAAGAAAAAACAGGTTCCCGTTGGATAAGCTGGATTCTTCTCCTCCGTGCTCTCTGTGTGCTCTGTGGTTAAATATTTGCAACGCGTGAAATCTCCACGGCGGCGATGTTTTGCGACAGGCCCCAGTGCGGGACAATCAAGCGTGGATAGTGGCGCTGACGGGCGGCCAAGATGATGTTCCAGGCGGAAGATGCCGTGAAGGCATCGTGCCGTAGTCCTTGGCTGAGATTGACGAGTTGGCGGTTGCTCAAGAGGGATGCCGCTGTTTGAGATTTCCAACTGGTAGCCGTATCCATTACAGGAGCGCTCATGTCGAACTCGCCGAGACATTCGATGCCTGCGATCCGAGCTTGGTCTCGAGTGCGGAAGGTGTAGCCGTCAGCAATGCGCGTGATGTCCGCAATGGCGGCAGGCGTCTTCTTGCCTATGAGAACGGCTCCTGCGCCCTCGGCGATGCGGAAGGGATGTCCCGCCGTGAACCAGCGCAGCGAGTGGAAGGCAGCGAGGAGGTGCGGTTCAAACTCCTCCGCTCCAGCGACAATCACATGGTCGATGTCGCCGTTTTCGATCCACAGACACGCTGTTCGCAGTGCGGAAACCCAGCAGGAGGTGTCGCCGACTTGTGAGTAAACCGGGCCGCCGATTCCGAGTTCCGCCACCACATGGCTGAGTGGAGTGTTCACAACGGTCTCCGGAAATAGAATGGGACTTGCGAAGCGGCGTCCATCGTTGCTCAGGCCTTTGTAAAACCTCACCGAGTATTCCAGGCACCCAAAGAAAAATGCGCCGACCACACCCACGCGCTCGGGGTTGATATCAGGACGGGCCTCAAGCGTCTGCGCGATGGCCTCGATGAGGTGATGGGAAAGCGGGCTTGCTCGTCGGAGCCTCGGCTTCAAGCGCCAGCGGTTCACGGGTTCCGCTGAGAGGTTGATGCGGGCGACTTCGTGAAGTCTGCGTCCACCGGACTCGGGCACGGATTCGAATGGCCATTTAGAAAAATCCTTCAGCGCTTCGGGTGAAGTACCGCCCGGGCAGGAAATGCCGAATGAGAGAATGGAGACAGGATTTTTCATGCGGCGGTGAAGACGAGCGCGGCATTGGATCCACCGAATCCCAGATTCACGCTGAGCACGGCGGGCTTTGACAGTTTATCCCCCGGCCGCGCCAGGCAGCGGGCGAGTTCCGGGAGTGGATCTGAGGTATTGATTTGTGGGGGGATGTCGCCCGTGCGGAGGCACTCGAGCGCAAAGACGGCTTCGAGTGTGCCAGCGGCACCCAGCGTGTGGCCGATTGCCGCTTTTGTGGAGCTGATGCGGACAGTGGCGAGATCCTCGGCAAACACGCGCGCAAAGGCCGCAGCCTCGGCGCCGTCGTTAAAGACCGTCGCCGTGCCATGGGCGTTGAGGTAGCCAATCTCGGAAGGCTTGAGCCCTGCCTGCTGAAGGGCGCGTTGTATTGCACCTTCGAGCGGGGCACCTGTGGGGTCGGGCTGGGTGATGTGGTGTGTGTCCGTCGTATGGCCGTAGCCTGCGAGGCGACCTTTGATTTGTGCGCCGCGTTTGTTCGCATGCGCCGAAGTTTCCATGACAAGAAATGCCGCGCCCTCGCCGAGCATCAGGCCCCGACGATGGAGGTCGAATGGCTTGCAGAGATCAGGGTCCAGCGCTTGGAGCGAATCGAAACCGCAAAAAACCAACTCGCAGAGCGCCTCGAAGCCGCCTGCTAGAACGATATCGGCAAAGCCCGCCCGAAGGAGGTCCGCCGCATGGCCGATGGCGTTCGCTCCGCTTGCGCACGCGTTCGACACAATCATGGCCGGCCCGGAAAAACCGAGATGTTGCTGCAGGTCGCCGATTTGTTGCTGCGCGGGATAGCGGGAGATTTTGCACGCTAGGTGGCGTGGATTACCGGACCAAAGGTCGCGTAGGAATGTTTCTCCATGTTCCATGCCACAAGCAGTCGTGCTGATGCTGAGTTCCAGCCTGGAAAAAACACTGCGCCCGTTGCCATCGAGTATTCTGGCATCCGCCATCGCCTGTCTGGCTGCGGGAATCGCTAAGCGCGAGGCGCGACTGAGACGGGAGACTTCTTTTTTGGAGACTCCTTTCAATTCCGGCAGGTGCGCCTCGGCACCCTGCGTAACGCGGCATCCCTCAACAGGAATACATGTGATGTCACCTCTCGCCGATTCAGCACGCATCAAGGCAGCCCAACTCGTGGGCGAGTCACCACCGAGTGGCGACACGCAGCCCCAACCGGTAATGACAACATCCTCACGTGAATTCATCTCGCCAAATTAGCCGCCACTCGCGGCAGGTGGAAACGCCAAATTGTGAGAAGGTAGGGATCCGCCTTCTCAACTACGGCGTGAAGATTGGTACGCCTGAAGTTTTGACCCCGCAGCAGTGCAGGATCCTGGCTTTCATCTTAGCCCGGCTCGGAGCGGGCGAGTTCGCGGCTGAGCGTGACTCGCCCCCTAGCCACGGCTCGAGTGCCAGTAGCGACTTCGAATTCGAATTGGGCGAGCGGACCGAGTTCCCTCACAAGGGTGGCCGTGGTGGTCAGAGTCTCGTTCGGAAGCGCCGCGCTTTGGATGCGCATGGCATCAATCGAAGCAACGAACAAGGTCGCATAGGGCTCCCCGCAGCCCCGCATCCAAAGAGCTCCTGCGGTCTGTGCTGCGAATTCCATGAGCAGCGCGGCGGGGGCGATCGGTTGGCCGGGGAAGTGGTCTTTGAAAAACCAGAGATCCGGCTCGAGATGCCAGGTCCCGATGCCCTGCGTATCCCGGCATTCAAAAGTATCCAAAAAACGGAATCCCGGCCCGTGCGGAGTGAGTGGTCTGTTCATTTTTCGAGTCGTGAGTAGTGGTGCCATTGCTCAGGGGCGCGGGCGAAGAGCGGCACGAGACCATCCTTTGCGAGCCTAGTCGTGAAGTGAGCCAGCGTGGCCTCGCGTCCCTCGGGTAACCACTCGGGGCGGAGCGGGGCAGAGGCTTCGATGGTGAATTGCCCATTCGGTTGACGCCAGATGCCGGCGGCGATGATGGGCGCACCGGAGAGAAGCGAAAGCAGGACTGGAGCGGTGGAAAATGGAATGCGGCCGTGCGGAAGATCGACATCCACTTTATTGGAGTCGAATGGACGGTCGCTGAGCAGGGCGACCATTGCCCCGCTTCGCAGCTTGCGCGTTATTTCGACAGCGGAGAAGGCATCGTTCCCGACCACTACGGTTTCAACACCCCAGCGTTTGCGGAAGTCGGCTCGCCAACGAGTGAGCTCGGTCGTTGGCTCCGGAAGAGTGAGTGTGGTCATTGGATAGCCCATCAGGGACATCACCAGTCCACCGAGTTCAAAAAAACCAAAGTGGCCTGTGACGAAAAGGCAGCCCTTGCCGTCCCTGCGTGCGTCCTCGATGTGTTCGATGCCTTTTTTTGATCCGAGCATTCCCAGGGCGGCGCCGGTTTCGCCCACGCCCAGTTCCGCATATTCACGGAAGTTCATCGCTTGGTGGATGCAGACCCGCGCGGCGTTTGCCCATGTCGCCTTCCTTCGATCCAGCAGGGCAATGTTTGCCTGAATTTCGCGAAGCACTTTGGGATGTGTGAGTGCGTAGCCAGTGCCGATAAGGCGGGCGACCCACAGGCTGAGAGGCCTTCCAACAAGTCTCCGGGCCGTGATCGCAAGTTCAAAGGCATGCGGACGATAGAGCGCTTTGTAAAACTTGGCATCGCGATAATCTTTGCCACGTCTGCGGCGGAATACGGTAGCCACGAATGCCAGCGCCGTCGCAAGAATCAAAACATGTCGAAGTCGCATAAGTCGGGATGGCTTCTATCGCAGCGAGGGAATAGCAGGCGCGATACTCAAAACCCGCTGCAATCGGCAAATGGCACTAAATGCCGCAATGCGCAGGCGCTGGGAGAGAGGCAGGTCCATTTGCCCACCTACGAGATATCCAATGCTACGGGGAATCTGAAAGTAGGGCAGCGGATGCATGAAAATCTCAAAGCCCGCTCGGTCGTAGAACGAGCGGATAATCCGCCCGTAGAGGCTCATCCAGGCTGAGACTTCTTTCGTGTAAGCGCTGCACTCCTTGGCTGTGAGTGGGCGTTTTTCCAGTTCTGCCTTTCGGATGAGTTGCGCCGCGAAGCGTCCTGATTTCATGGCAAGCATGACGCCCGAGGAGAAAATTGGATCCACAAAGCCTGCGGCATCGCCTGTGAGCAAAACCCGGTTCTTAGCGAAGGATTGAAACCTCCAGCTGTAGTCCGCCGTCGCCCGGAGTGCTTGTAGGCTTTGCGCCTGAGCCATGCGCGATTTCGCATCGGGTGTTGTTTCCAGGCAATGCTGAAAGCACTTCTCCAAATCTCCGCCATTCTCGCGAAGGAGGTCGGGAGGAACGACAACTCCGACTGAGGTTTTATCGCTGGAAAGCGGAATTAACCAAAACCATCCCTCCTTGAAGCGGACGATCACCGTGTGGCCTGAGGCCTCGCCACTATTGCGCCGGACACCTGAGAAGTGTCCATAGACGGCGACCATCTTTCTGTCGCGCGTGGCCACTTTTGGAATTTTTAAATGTGTCCCAGCAACGCCGCAGCGTCCGCTGGCATCGATCAGCCAGCGGCTTTTCACAGTCTGGCTTTCATTGTTTTGGTCATAGCTAATTATTAGAAGGCTATTTTTATCTTCTGCCACAGAAGAGACGCGTGCCCCTTCCATGACCTCGCAGCCTTCACCACGCGCCCGGTCGAGTAGGATTTTATCGAATATAGCGCGCTCGACTTGGAATGTGTGCTCGTAGTTTTTGCCTAGAGCATTCCGAAACCAATAGCGGTTGAAGCGCTCTGATTTGCCACTGGTAAAATCCGCTCCGTATTTTTTCAAGAATCCGCCCTGCTCCAATTCAGGCCAAACGCCTAGATCTTTCAAAATATCGTTACCGCACGGCAGGAGGGACTCGCCAATGGCGAAGCGAGGGAACTTTTCCTTCTCCAAAATCAGCGGTCTCAGGCCATTGCGCGCGAGATAAGCTCCAGCGACGGCCCCGGCAGGGCCTCCGCCTATGATCACAGCGTCGAGAGGTTCTTTGGAGACGCCTGGCATGGTAGGGCAGGGGGTGCTTTTATGCTGTGGCAAGACGCGCGTTGATCCAGTCGCGGAGCACTCCCAGGCTCTGCAGGGCATCCCGCGCCGTGGTGGCATCGCCAATCGAAATGCCGTATTTTTTTTCCACGGCGATGATGATTTGCAATGCGTCCAAAGAGTCCAACCCGAGGCCTTCTGTGCCAAATAAAGGGGTGTCTTCCGAAATTGTGGCGACATCAATTTTGAGCATCACATTTTCGGCCAGCATGGAGCGGAGAATGTCAACGGATGTTTCTTTTTCCATGGGCTCAAGCGAGGGTGGAGCAGCAGGGCGTGTGAACCTCAAGCTGATCCTGCATCCAGCCTGTCTGTGAATAAATAACCATCTCCTTTTAACGTATTCAGAAGCGCCGAAAGTGTGCAAGCCCGCTCTCCCGGTCGCATGCCGCGCAGGTGGCTATCATGAAGCAGGACGATGCCACCGGGTGTTGCGCTTCGGCGGATACGCTGTACTACGCGACTGGGGTTGTGTGCGATGCCATCATGTCCCGTTGCTGACCAACCCATCATCTTCAGCCCGCAGGACTCCGCCACGAGATGCACAAATGGGTTCGCCATGCCGACTGGGGGGCGGAATTGGAGTGGCAGTCTTCCGGTTGCATTCTGAATGGCCAGGGAACACCGTTCGATTTCCTCCTTCGCACGGCGGGGGCCGACGGACCAGAAGGTCGCCGAGTTATGTGAGAATGTATGGTTCTGCACCGAGTGGCCCTCCTCTGTCATGCGCCGACAAAGGGCCGGATAGGCCTTCACATTTTTTCCAATAACGAAAAATACGGCCCGCACCTTTGCTTGGGCCAGAGCGTCCAAGATTTGTGGTGTCTGTCGAGGATCAGGCCCGTCATCAATCGTTAGTAGGAGTTCCCTCTTCTGAGTCAGAAAGGATTTTTCCACCCTGCCAAACCACCCGCAGTTTCGGATCACTCCTGGTAGTACAAGCATCCATCCCGCATAGGCTTGGAGCTGTCGCATTCTGTTCATGCCTGCGAGTCGCTACGGCGGATAGCCTCTCCCTTACGGATCAGGGATTGGCGATAATATTTCTCCAGCGTCTGGCTGAAATCCCGCGCGCTTTCATTAGGGGCTGGTTGAAAAACCTTGCCGATGGAAACGCGGAAGTGGATGGGGAATTGAAGCGGACTTTTGAAGGAGATGGTTTTCCCTAAAAAACGGCTTGTACACTCGATGAAGATCGTTCGCACCGTGGCACCGCCTTTGATTGCCGCGAGCGCGAATCCATCGAGGAATGGCTCCAGCTCTCCTTCGCGGGTCCGCGTGCCCTCGGGAAAAATAATCATGTTACCGCCTTGGCTGACCACTCTTCGCGTCTCTTTGATCATGCTCAGAGCTGGAAGGCTTGGAATGTATGCGGCTTGCTTGGCTGGGATGGAAAAAAGAGGATGTCTCCAAGGGTTTGTTCCGACGACACAGGCCGCATGCGGAAAAATTTGAAACAATAGGAGCGCGTCAAAGATTGAGGGATGGTTAGCACAAAGCAGAGATCCACGCCAGTTGGAGCAGTCTTCAAATCCGACATATTCGCAGCGTATGCAGCCCATGCGCCCCAATTGATCTAGGTATTTTGCGCTGTGGCGGCTGATGATTTCTCTCGCTTGAAGGTCGGATGTTTGGTCTTTGCGGGGCGGTAATCTAAAAAGAACGCAGGCCGTCAACCAAGTCGCGCTCGCCAGATAGAGGGCGTAGGCAGCGTGTAGTCGCACAGAATCTCGCAGTGGCCTGCGCTCAGAACGGGACACTGACGCAGTCGTCGAATTTTCAATGGAAGCGAGCCTATTGATTACCATTTACCGTATTTTTTACCAACATGCCCTCATTGCACCAGAATAACCTAAAACCTGTTCCGGACACTCGATATCCCCTTACTGGCAGTCAAAAATGAACCCGCGAGCCAACCAACAGCATTGGCGGTGCCAACCTGTTTGTAAGATGAAGTTCAAGAAAGCTTCTCGGCTACGAACCACTCGTTTGGCAATGGACATTCGCCGCTTCCTGACTCCCGGCACTTTCACACGATGAGGAGCTTTGGCAGCGGCGATCATCCATCGCATTTCGATGAGCAGAAGATCGCCTAAATTTCACTGAACACGCCAGCACCATGCCCGCCTCGGAGTGCTTTTCCCGGTTCACCGGCCTCGGTCCTCGGGCGCGTGTGCTGGAAGGGTTTTCGGCCACGACTTCGGTAGGCATGCGACTTTCTGAACGATGGCAGCTATTGAGCCATGTCGAGCAGTGGCTGGAAGCATAGTTTTGTGACGAAACTGGCACGATTCCAAAAAACGAGCAAAAGTCTCTGATGCTCATGGCTTAAAGCAGCTCCGTCGACCAATTCACGCCCGTGGGCCGCGTGCAGACGATCACCCAGGGCGACGGTCTCGTGACGAGCAAAACCCACGACGGCAAAAGGGATCGGGCATTAATAGCAGATACTTCGTTTCATTTTTCCAGATGCGTTTGATCCCTGATTGCTTGCGATAAATTTTGAAAGAGGAACTCGACAGCTCGGATGTTGATGTGGTGAATGCTTTGGCAATGGGAATGAGGATGAAACAAAGCGGTGCGAGAGGCAGCATGCGTTGGCTTGCGGTTTTTCTGGTCTTTTTTCTCGCATTGGCTTCGACGGTCGAGGCGATTCCGACGCGCGGTGCGGCTGGGTATTTGGAAAGCGGATTAACCACAGAGCAACTGTGGTAATCAGCAAGGGGAAAGTTTTGGATTTTTGATGAGGGATTGGATGTGGAGGAGGAGTTTTCGCATGGCGGCGACGATGGCGCATTTGTAGGGTTTGCCGCGTTC
>JBIJCR010000089.1:0-9762 GCA_044344595.1 Terrimicrobiaceae bacterium | reverse complement strand
GCAGTTGGATTGCCAGCAGACCTTCGAGCGTTACCTGTGCTGGAATAACCCGCTCAACCCCGAAAATTGGCTGGCTTCACCCTCACCTTGAACTCCCAACTGCGGGATTTAGGATAAATAGGGAGCTCTGCGGACTGAGGTGGACCCAAAAATCAGACCAGCGGTTAAGAGATGAAAAGCGGTGGTTGGACGAGGTCAATAAACTACAGCCAACTGAGGTGGCCCCGATTTTTGGACCAATGGCCGATTAAAATAAGCGATGGTTGCAAAGGGTCGTTGGTAGTCACAGGGGTAGCTTTTCGTTCAATCTCCTTTTTAGATTGAGAAAAATCAATGACGCCGACGACAGTTTGAAATTACCCTTTGGATCGGACAGAACAAAGATCAAAGGTTTGTTAGTAGCCAAAAAAATTGCCCTCCTCGTGCCGTTCCGGAGCAGTTCCCGTTCCCTAATGATAGGGTGGATGACCGCGTTACCGGCAATCTGACTTCCAATAAAGGCCTGTCATCTCGCCGGGCGCCAAGCCTCCGGGATTTATTCAACATAGGTCCGGGACTTCGCTCCGTTTAATCGCGAACACAGAAGGGCAAATTCGTTGCGGCGAGGCCGCGAAATTTTTTCTGTTTTTTTTGGAAAGATCTATTCTCGGAAATCCACGCCCAGCATTTCTCGCAGGACTACCTTTATGCGGTCGGCTACGGCCTGAATTTCGTCTGCAGTGAGCGTTCGCTCGGGGCTGCGGAAAGTCAAGGAAATGGCCAACGATTTTTTGTCGGACGGAATTTTTTCTCCCTTCGGATCAGTGAATAGATCGAAGAGGCGGACGGATTCGAGGAGGGGTTCCTTGAGGTTCTCGATGAGCGACCTCACCTCGCCGTAGGGCAGAGCCAGCGGTGCCACGAAGGCGATGTCCCGGGCAGAACCAGGGAACTTCGCAAGTGCGGCAATTTGAGTTTTAGCCGATGCGGCAGCACGCCACAAATCGAGGTCGAACTCGGCGGCGAGGAGCGGGGTGGAGGCTCCGATGTCACGCGCCACGGCAGGAGCGAGTTGGCCAACGACACCAATTTTTTTACCGTTGAGAAAAACATCCGCGCAAGCTCCGAAGGGCTTTGTGAGGACTGCCATGGGCGCAATATCCTTCTCGCTTAGACCTGCGAGTTGGCACACAGCTCCGGTGAGATCAAAGACATCCCAAGAACGCACCGACTCGCCACGCCAGCTGGATTCGTGGCGTTCACCGGTGACCACGATGGCGAGGCGTTGTCCCTCGCCGCCGGGGTGGAACACACGGCCGCATTCGAAAAGGGCGATTGATTTTGCGCCTTGATCGAGATTGCGGCGGAGAGCCGAGAGCAGTCCTGGAACAAGGCTGTTGCGAAGCTGCGATTGGTCTTCGCCGAAGGGATTTTTGAGGGCCACGGCTTCGCCAAAGTGCGAGACATCGGCGGCGGAGACGAGCGTGCTGGTGCGGGCCTCGTGGAAGCTCATTCCGGCCAGACTGCGGCGCAGGTTCATCGCAAAATCGTAGGCGGCGTCGGCATCCGAGCTTGCAGCGAATGGGCCTTGGGCGAGGGATGGGATTATGTCGATTCCCACGACGCGGGCGATTTCCTCGATGAGATCGGCTTCGCGCCGGAGTTCGCGGCGGTATCCGGGAATGCTCCAGCGGGTTTCGTCACCAGCGGCAAGTTTTTCTAAACCGACGCGGGCGAGGCTGGATTCGATCTCGGAATTCGAGAGAGAGAAGCCGAGCAAATCGCGCACGCGGCTGTGCCGCAGGGACACCTTGCCGCGTTCGGGGCATTTGCCTTCAACGAGCAAGACAGGCTCAGCCCTGCCTCCGGCGACCTGCAGGATCAACTCGACAGCGCGGGCTGATGCAAGAATGACACCCTCGGGATCGACGCCGCGCTCGAAGCGGTAGCTGGAGTCGCTGAAAAGCCCAAGCGCACGCGTGGCGCGGCGCACAAGCAAAGGATCGAAAACGGCGCTTTCCAAAAGGATGTCAGCGGTGGCCTCCGTGACACCACTTCCCTCCCCGCCCATCACACCAGCGAGGGCGGCGGAGCCATTGTCATCAGCGATGATCAGCGAACCGGCCGGCAGCTTGTATTCACGACCATCAAGGGCACGGAAGGCTTCGCCCTCCGATGCCGAGCGCACTTGCAACGGGCCGGACATTTTTGCGGCATCGAAAGCATGGAGTGGCTGGCCGAGTTCGAAGAGAACATAGTTCGTGACATCAACAATATTGTTCACCGAACGCAACCCCACGGCTGCCAGTCGGTCGCGCAACCACTGTGGGCTGGGGCCGACTTTGACGCCGGAGATGCGGCGCAGGGTGTAGAAGGCACATCCCTCGCCTTCGAGGCGAACCGAACCTGCGGCACTCGCAGTGGATGGAAGAGCAGGCTCCGGTGCCTTGACCGTCGAACCGGTGAAAACTCCGATCTCGCGCGCGACACCAAGGTGGCTGAGCCAGTCGGAGCGGTTCGGCGTGATCTCAAGTTCCAAAATCATTTCGGCAGGGAAAAGGTCTTTGATCAGCGTTCCGGGAGCGGTCTCGGGCGGCAGGATGAGCAGGCCATCGGAGTCCTCCGCGAGCCGGAGTTCCTTCGCGCTGCACATCATGCCTTCACTTTCCACGCCACGGAGCTTGCCCGTTTTGATTTTAAAATCCCCCGGCAGCACAGCGCCTGGAAGGGCGAGAGGTACCTTATCGCCAACTTTGTAATTTTTGGCACCGCAAACGATCTGGCGCGGTTCGGGCGAACCGTCGTTCACCTTACATACGCTCAGGCGGTCGGCATTCGGGTGCTGGGTGGACTCGAGGATCTCCGCGGCGACGACATGGTCGATAGCGGCGCCGCGCTGTTCGATGCCTGCAACTTCAAGCCCCGCGCGGCGCAGGAGGGTTTCCAATTCGGACGCCGAAAGTTGGCAGTCCACAAAATCACGCAGCCAGTTGATGGAAATTTTCACGACAGGATTAGAATTGTTTGAGGAAGCGCAAATCGTTTTCGACAAGCATGCGGATGTCGGGAATGCGCGAGAGGTTCATGGCTAGACGCTCGAGACCGAATCCGAAGGCGAAGCCGGTGACTTTTTCAGGATCGTAAACCCGGTCTCCGCGACGCTCGCAGATGGCTTCGAAGACGGCGGGATCAACCATACCGCATCCGGCAAGTTCCATCCACTCGCCGCCGAGGGCCTCGGTGCGAATGTCGATTTCGTAGCTAGGCTCGGTGAAAGGGAAGAAATGCGGACGGAATTGAATGTCAGTGCCCGCTCCGAAAAGTTCGCGGAAGAAAAATTCCAGCGTCCCCTTGAGATCGGCGAGGCTGACTTTTTCGGCTACATAGAGACCTTCCATCTGCGTGAACTGGGCAAGGTGTGTGGCGTCCACTTCGTCGCGGCGGTAGGCGCAACCAGGAGCAATGATGCGCACAGGCGGTGGCGTTGTTTCCATAATGCGAATCTGCACGCTCGATGTGTGCGAGCGCAGAAGCCGGCCATCAGGGAGATAAAAAGTGTCCTGCTCGTTGCGCGCGGGATGGTCCGGTGGCGTGTTGAGCGCATCGAAACAATGCCACTCGGTCTCGATGTCGGGCCCATCGGCAATCGCAAACCCCATTCGACGGAAACACCTCACGGCGCGGTCCATGAGTTGCGTGAGCGGATGCAAGGTGCCGGGCGAAGTAAATGTGCCGGGCAGTGAGAGATCGAGCGAAGCAAAGGCGGCCAAGTCGGCAGCTTCAAGAAGGCGTTTTTGAGAGTCTTCCAGAGCGGCTGTGACGGCAGAACGCAGGTCGTTAAGAAGTTTCCCGATGACGGGCCGCTCCTCCTTCGGCACATTGCGCATGCCCTCGCTGAGCGCGGTGATGGCTCCGCTCTTGCCAAGGTATTTTAAACGAGCCGCCTCGAGCGAAGCGGCATCATGGGCCGCAGCGATGAGCTCAAGAGCTTCGCTGCGAAGGGCGTCAACTTGCTGTTGCATGGGAAAGAGATTTGACCACAGAGGACACAGATAACACGGAGGAGGAAAAGGCAAGTGGAGGTTTCATTGGAAGTTAGGCGTTCTCTGCGTCAAAGTAGTCATTGTCGATTTTTTTAACTTCATAGGTGGCTGTTCTTGACACTCCGATTCCAAAATCGATCATAAGGTTCCAAAGCATTTCACCATCGATGAGAACAATTCTGCTCTCAATTCGGGAGGCGTATTCGACGGCCTCGCGGGAAAAATCCGAAGTTGTTATGAATATGCCCTTCTTGGCTCGGAAACCCTGAAGTGCCCCAGCGAATTTTTGAATTTCCGGCCGACCGACCGTTTGCAGCCATCTTTTTGCTTGGATGTAGATCGTATCAAGGCCCAGACGATCTTCTTTGATAATTCCATCAATCCCTTCGTCCCCACTGCGGCCAATGGCTTGCCCGGCATCCTTGCGGGTTCCACCATAGCCCATGGCAACCAGTAACTCGACAACAAGGTTTTCAAAAAATGAAGGTGATGAAACGCGTAATTTCGAGAGAATCTCGCTACCCAGACTGCTTCGAAGAGCAAGGGATGCGAGTTCAATTTGCTCTTCAGGAGTTTGAGAAGGCTCAACATCTTGAGAGAAGGTCTTATTCTGGGTTTCACTTTTCGTTCCGCCTCGCGCTTCAAGATAGCCGGGTTGCTGTCGTAACACTTTCAGGTCAATTCGCCCAGGAAACTCTCTGAGAACATTTAGACCTAAGGGTGTGATACTGGAATATCCTCGCTTCGGAGAATCTAAAAGACCGGCCATTTTGAGGTGAGTTTTGGCCCAAGCCACCCTATTAACAAAAACCTCCTGATTGCCGCTTGGTAAAAGCTGCTTGCGTTCGACATCCGTCAATCCGAAACGGACAGCAAGACGCTCAATTACATCTCGACTCGCATGTTCTTTCCCATCGCTGGCACAATCCAGCAATGGCCGCATGAGTGACTGAAAATCAGGTATTGGCATGTCTTCAAGTCAGTTTGCTTAGGATTGCAGAAAAAACAGAGATCCCAGAGATAACACAAAGGAAGCGGAGCAGTTGGCCCCGTCCTCTGTGTTCTCTGTGCGCTCTGTGGTCAATTCCCGACGAACGGGTTTTGACGGATCAGGCTGCTTTTTTGTTATCGAGGGCGGTGCGGACTTTGTCCACGATCGCCTTGAAGGTCGCCTCATCATGAACCGCGATGTCGGACAGGACTTTGCGGTCGAGTGATATGTTGGCGGATTTGAGGCCTTCGATGAAACGGCTGTAGGTGATACCCTCGGCGCGGACTGCGGCGCTGAGACGGGTGATCCACAGAGCGCGGAAGTTGCGCTTGCGGGTCTTGCGATCGCGGTAGGCCCAGTATTTTCCCTTCATCTGCGCATCTTTTGCGTAGCGGAAGAGTTTGGAACGGCGGCCGCGGTATCCTTTCGAGGCTGCTACGACGCGTTTGCGGCGCGCCCTGCTGGCTGGAGCGTTTGTGGCTCTTGGCATGTCATAAAACTCCGCGTTTGGCGCGGAGCCTCCTTGGAGCGGTTGTTTGTTTGGTTTAAATCCCCCGACTCACCGGCTCCGTGATCCCCGGGCAAACCCCGAGGCAGTCGAAAGGAATTTGGTTCAGCGCGCTTTAGTGGCTGAAAGGCAAGCAAGCCTTGATGCGGTCCACGTCGGTCTCATCAACCACTGCGGATTTCGCCATATGGCGTTTCTTGTTGGCATTTTTACTTGCCAACAGGTGCCGCCGGGAAGCGTGATTGCGAACAACCTTGCCGGTCCCAGTGATCTTGAAGCGCTTGGCCACGGATTTGCGCGTTTTGCTGCGTGCGATTGCTTTTGGCATTTGAAAAGGCAATGACCTTTAACAGGCGCGGTGTTGGATGCAATGACAATTTTAGGATTTTTTGCGAGCGCGATGTTGCCATAACAACTGCCGCTGTGCATCGTGCTCGCCCATGTCCATCGTCCATGGTTTGCCGCTCGGCCACTTTTTTCTCCAACTCGGGGTGATCCTGCTGGCGTGCCGGATTTGCTCAATAGCAATGCGCAAAGTAGGCCAACCGGGGATCATCGGGGAAATGATCGCGGGCATTTTGCTGGGCCCCTCGCTTCTTGGAGCGCTTGCGCCGGGCGTGTCGGCATATCTTTTCCCAGCGGCGTCGAAGCCGATTCTCTTCGATGTCGCGCAGCTCGGGCTATCCCTTTACATGTTTGTCGTTGGCTTGGAATTCCGTGGCGACCTCCTGCGTTCGCGCCTACACTCGGCTGCCTCGATTTCCTTTGCGGGCATAGCGGCGCCATTTGCTCTCGGCGCGCTGCTCTCGCTATGGATTGGCGCGGAGAGCGGATTCTACGGTGAAGGTATTTCCCCGGGCTTGGGCATGATTTTCACTGGTGCAGCGATGAGCGTCACAGCCTTCCCCATGCTGGCAAGAATCATTAAGGAACGGGGATTGGCAGGAACAACTGCCGGAACGCTGGCACTTGCGAGCGGCAGCCTAGATGACGCCGCAGCATGGATTTTACTGACCGGAGTCATCGCCTCGATCAGCGGAAATTTCCTGCTTGTGCTTTGGACGCTTGGCGGAGTCGCCGCCTATGTAGTGTTCTGCCGCTTCGTGGTGCCGCGTTTTTTTCACCCCCCCCCTGAAAGCGAGGGCGACTTCTCACGTGGAATGTCACTGCTCCTGATCCTACTAGTGCTAGGCTCGTGGTTCACCGACAAAATCCAGCTCTACGCCGTATTCGGGGCATTCATCCTAGGCGTTTGCGTACCCCGGGGGCCACTCGCTGAACATGCGATTCGCAAGATCGGGCCGCTCACGACGCTGCTTTTGCTGCCAGTTTTTTTCACTTACTCGGGATTGAACACGCGCCTCGATCTTCTGAACTCCCTCACAGATTGGGCAATGGCCGGAGCCGTGGTGCTTGCGGCGGTGGCGGGCAAAATGGGTGCCTGCTACCTCGCAGCACGGTGGTGCGGAGAGCATCATAGCGACTCGCTCACTGTGGCTTCGCTCATGAATGCCCGTGGCCTGATGGAGCTGATTCTTCTAAATGTCGGACTGCAGGCGGGTATCATAACCCCACGATTTTTTACAATGATGGTTGTTATGGCAGTTGTAACCACACTCATGACAGCCCCGCTTTTCGACTTCGCGCAGCGAAAGAAGCGCGCTGAGTAAATCAGCCCTCCTTTTTTTCGATGACAACCAATTCGCCGCCAAAGGGGGTCTTGCCCCAGAGCGGAGTGACACCAATTCCGAGACCTCGATTCTTGAAAAAGGAAACCAACTCTCGACGATTGGGAAAATTGAGTGCTCCCCCTCTGATCCAGCCGCTGACACGGGTCCACCACTCCTCAAGAAGGGTTACGATATAACGCCAACCGGAATCCTTGAATGTCGTGCGAAGAAGAATGAGAGAACCTGCTTCTGCCGCCTTGGCAAGGCGCTCCAGCATAAGTTTCTGATCCGATGGGGAGAGATAGTGCAGAACATCGAACATGCAAACCGTGGCCCCTTCGGGAATCTGCACAGAAAGAGCATCGCGAACTTCAAATCCCACTTCCTCAAAAGCAAAATGCCGCATGGCTTCCTTGCCCTGATTAACCTTCCAGGCACTGGTGTCAAAGCCCCGGTAGCGCTCGGTAAGTCCAGCCCAGCGCATGGAAATGCCGAGAAGACCCAATCCACATCCGATATCCCATACGGGCTGTCGACGAATGCTGATAAATTTCCAAGCTGTTTTGAAAATGGGATCTGAGCCGACTTTTCCGGCCACGTAGCCACGAAGCCATCTGGAGCGGCCGTAAGCGCGGGCTATCTGAAATGCGGAAAATGAATCTGGCATGTAGCTCAATTGGTCTAGTTCACTTCAATACATTAGCATATATGCCTTAGGCAACGGAATCATACTCTTCGCATGGGATGCCCTTGTTATCCGAAACGGACTATCACGGAGGCGGCGAGTCCCACTAACCTGACTTCCCTTCTTCCCAACCAGAGAGGCCGATAAACAAAAGCGGAGCGATTTTTTTTCGGTTTACGGGTGTGTTGGTTCGACGTTTTTTGCCCAAACGGGCTGGACGGAGAGATGGCTTCTTCTCTGGATGAGCGTGGCGGCGTTGAGAATCATTTCAGCAATTCTGGGAAGCCCGTTTTCGAATCCTTCGTTCAAAAGAAGTTGGATCAGGTTATCAAGCGATGGATTTTGTGTGGCTGTGTGTTCGGTCATGGTTGGTGCTCTGTTTGATTTAAGCACCTTCAGTATCCAGCCGTGGCCGGACGCCTTCAACCACCAGTCTTCCTGAAATGCGACCGCGTTACGGAAAACTCCGCTCCTCTGCGTTTTCCGAAAGTCAGGAATGATTTCGTAATATCGGCAATTTACAGACGAATTGTTGCACTACCCAGTTTCCCAGAGCATATTCCTGAGTGCATGTGTAACCCATGTCCTCGGTCAGTTTATAACCGATCTCCTCGGTTCATACCTTCCGACTATCTTTTGAGATTGGCCAAAATCTCCACGTAAAAGCCCATCAAAAGATAAATCCTCATCCAGATCAGGCCAATGTAGACCAAAAGGAGAAATCTCTACATTATTCAATTGAGTCGGAGTCCCCTTAGCGAGGCGTGGATTATCTTTTGCGGGAAATCTTACCTCCAAACCACTTTCCATTTTTATAATGATTAGTGGTGACGAATAATACACTTTTTTTGCTGTATCAACCAATGTGTTCATTCCATTTTTGTATGGTAAGGTTCTTATTCTCTTCGGCAAGCTGCTGAGCTTTATTTAGAACCTTTATTTTGAATCCCTGAGACTCTCGAAACTCCACCTCTACCTCCACATCAAAAATGGCCTCAGCTCCCGCTTTGCGCACATGGACATGTATGGAGCGATGGTCATTGCTGTAAAATGCAAATCGAAAACCATCTTTTTCAAAAACCAATAGCGTATCGATTGACTTAAACGAATCTTAACAAACCGCAATCATTTTTTTACTACCCCTCGGCTTCGGCGCCTTAAGCTAACTAATTGTCAATAAGACAGTTGCTGACCCCTTTAATTTTAAATCAATAACAAAATTGTTCAGCCAATTTATCGGTATGTTGTTGATCTGCAACAGCGCCATTCTCACACCACAATCTGAGGACATCTGCTCCGTAGTCCAAACCGGTTGGAAAAACCAGCGCGCCATATTCGACACGGAGTTTCGAAAACACATTTTTATCTTTCAACGGGTCAACAAGAGGGCCGTCAATCGAATTCAGATCCATACCAAGATCCAAATCAAACTTCTTCCCATCTTCGAACTCAAGATGCACTATAAAATCATTGATATAACTCGCCGATTCAAGACGAAACGCGGATTTATTTAATGAACTTCTCATTTCGATTACTCCAGAGGAGAGATTTTGGGTATGGGTTGCATTTCTCTTGCCAACCTCCAGCAAGTATCTAATTCAGCAATGTGTTGGGCAGCCCATTCAATGACCAATGCAACGGCTCGTGGCGTGAGATCGCCATGCAAATACCCAAGCGGTGATATAGTAAAGACACCCTCGCGTCCCGCCTGACGAGCGTGAAAGTGAGGCGGATTGTGCTCGCCACGGTAATTGAATACGATTTCGATCCCAAAAAACTCGGAAATTTTTGGCATAAGTTTTTTTTACAACCAAATTATGTTCTGTCAAAATAAAAAGTATCTCCAACGCAGTGCGATTTGACATAAAGTTTTGCACGGCCGCGCA
>JBIJCR010000176.1:0-2686 GCA_044344595.1 Terrimicrobiaceae bacterium | reverse complement strand
CATTCTGTTTTTACGAATTTATCCTTAACAAGCCTATTAAATATCCGTGGTCTAGATCTCGAGCATATTATATATGCAATAGAAAGCTTTACCTGGAATTCAGATGCAATTGAAAAATATGAAAATGATGCTAATCATATTTTAGACTTATTAAACCCATGGGACTCTGTTGTTGACGATATATCTAGTAGATCCGACAAGATTCTGAGGGCTGTAGAGGCAAGCTTAGGGGACTAGTTTTAACGGAAGAAGCTACGGGCAATTGTATGTATAAGCATTTATTGGAAAGCAGATAGCGACAGGCTAATAGCTCGTTAAAACGAAATCGGTCTGGTCATGTTTCAAGAAAAGTGAATCCACTGATTCCAATCAAGTTTGCCCTCGGCAGCTCTCCAAGGATTTAGCGACTGAAGATTGGCTTTTAAAACACGATTAACAAAAAAGACATCTACTTGACTTAGCTGATTGTAGTAGTAACCAGGAGAGGTTATGTCAAAGATATCAAAACCAAGGAGATCTGCAACTAGGAATCGCTCGTTGAGTTTATGGGTTGGACATTCAACAATCAGCATTGCCGTATGAGGAGCGATTGAGGCCATTCCTTCCATTACTGTCGCATCTTCACCGTCTACGTCAACTTTGACTAATAGATTATGTAAATTAGCCTTTGTGTATGGCGTAATCTCATCATCAAGGGTGGTGACAATAATTCGATCCGTCCTAAGCAGGAATAGATCTTCCTCACTTGTTGGGCATGGATTAGCAGTAATTTGGCTATGGGTTATGGTTTGACTTAGGTCTCTGCTGAAGAGATGCAGATAGAGGTCTCCTTTTTTATTGGAGACTGCTTTGTTAATAAGCTCACAGTCATGCCCTTGATAGTTTTTTTTCAATTTCGGGTAGATAGTCGGTGACTGGCTCAAACAAAATATGTTTCGCGAAAGGAAATACTTTTAAAAGAGGCTCAGTCTTGCCTTGCACCCCTACATCTACAACGACCTCAACACCGTTGTACAGATCTGTAAATGCCCGCAGTGCATCTTCAAAACTGTGAGGAGCAGAAAGACGCTTGTGCACAATGGAGAGACAGCCATTTTAATTCTACCCTAATATTATAAAATCTTGTCAAGAGCTTCTCAGGTATGGCCTTGGCAGGCTATGTCGATATAGATCGCATAAACTCCCTTTTTAGGAGTTCGATTAAAACCCGGTCAGCTCTGGGGAAATAGAGCAACTGCCGAGCTGAGATGCGAGATCAGAGGGAGCGCAGTAGCTTTCTGTTCTCCTACATCTAGATTGAGGAGCTGATCCATCCGGCCATCCGCGGCGGCGGATCCGGGCGCAGGCTGAGCACGCCCTCGATCGGCTCAATCCCGCATTTTGCGAGCGGTCCGCCGCATAATTCAGGCCCTCGGTTCCGCCTGAGAAGCTGCTGCAACAGGTGGATCCGCAGCATCGTTGCCAGTGAGTACGGAGGTCTCCAGCTTATCTTGCTCTCTTTCGGATCGTGGAGCTCGATAAAGGCGATCAGCGCCTGCAAGGGCACCACCGCCTCTATCTCAAAGAGAAACTTCTCTCGCTTGGTCTGCTTATTGGCCGTGGTCAGCTCGTAGACCGAGAAGCAGAGCTGTTCGACGCCCATTTCCCGAGTATAGGCCTTCGATCACAGCACCATTGTCGCGTGGATCGCCAGGGTTTCCCAGAGTTTCCCTGGAGCGCGACAAAGGATGTAAATCGAAATACGCATAATCACTTGCATGTACCAGATCCGAGATACACGCAAAGTTTTACAATAAAGATCCTTGCAAATTGGATCCGAATCACCAAAGCCAAGTTTAGAGTATATCAAAGCGCTTCAGCCTTGGATACAAATGCTTACGTCCCTGCTTTCAAAACTGCGAGCCATGGGGCACAGCGGATCAGCACTAGACTTTTTTGCCGCGATTCACTAAATCCTTCGCTAGTGATTTTTATCAATTCGCCGACTGTGGCGCAGCAGTCGGCCATACTGCATTAGCGTATCGAAAGATCCAAGAAGAGAACCTACCACCTTCTATCAAGGAGAAAGCAAAAATATATTGTTATGAGCCATTGCCAGAAAATCTTAAAGAGCTAATGCTCAACACATTTTATTACCCTGAAATTTTAGTACGGCCAGTGGCTGTAAGTAACTTTATTGGGAAATCATCTTTCGCCATTCCAAGACGCGCCGTAGGCGAATCAAGTCATTGGGGCCATGGAACAAGCGCTGTTGGATTTTTGGGAAGCGTAGAGACTTTTGAAAACATCGAGGTTCCAGTCGTAAGACTAGATTCTGACTGCCAAGATGGCTTCGATTTTGTGAAACTCGATTTACAAGGCGGAGAAAAATCAGCATTACAAGGACTAGGCTCAAATATCATGCGAGCAAAGTTAATTTACTCCGAATTTCAACTTCTAACAAGATCGCAAGATTCTACTCTTAGTTTTCTATTAGATTGCGGATTTATCTGCTTCTTTGACAGGTTACAGATAGGTATAAAGGCGGATCAAAAAGATATTCCGCTTACACTTCTTTCTAACCTAGGCTTAGTAGTTGAGCAATTGATCCCTCCAGACATTCGCGGCGTAGGCGATGGATTTATGCTGTTTGGCTACTTACACGACAGGCAGAGTACGGCGCAAGACTTTATGGGGCTTTTATCTA
>JBIJCR010000026.1:0-23330 GCA_044344595.1 Terrimicrobiaceae bacterium | reverse complement strand
CAGGGGGAACCAAAATCCCAGCCTACGGCAGAAGCATAAAAGAAAATCGCTCCGATCCCACTTTTTTCCTTGCCTGACTACATGCCTGTTCTCTGTGCGCTCTGTGGTTAATTCTGCTGTATTCGGGCTAAACAGAATGGGCGTCTCTGTTCCTCTTATTTGAGGCAAGTGTTCAGCGTCTTCACACCGGCTTTTCCTGTGGAAAGGATTGACGCGCCCGCCGCGCTCACCCAATATCCGCGCTCTTTTCACATTTCATGCGTCATACCATATCGATTCTCGTTGAGAACAAATTCGGCGTGCTGACCCGCGTGGCGGGGATGTTCAGCGGTCGCGGATTCAACATCGACACACTGAATGTCGGTCCCACTCTGGATGCCTCGGCCTCCCGCATGACGATTGTGGTGCGCGGCGACGACAAGGTTCTCGAGCAGGTCACCAAGCAACTGGAGAAGCTCGTGGATGTAATCGATGTACAGGACTTCCGCGATGAGGAGTATGTGGACCGTGAGCTCGTGCTGCTCCGCGTCAATGCCACATCCAAAACCCGCGCCGAGGTGATGCAGATCTGCGATATCTTCCGCGCAAAAATTATCGATGTCCAACCCGAGAAGCTCGCCATCGAGGTCACTGGCACCGAGAACAAGATCAACAAATTCCTCAGCCTGATGGAAAGCTTCGGTATCAGCGACCTGACCCGCACCGGCAAGATCGCCCTCGCCCGCACCAATTAATCCCACCCAATACTCAACCTAACACTAAAAACCCAAAAACCATGCCAGCCAAAATCCTCACCGACAAAGACGCCGACCTCAAATTTTTCAAAGGAAAAACCCTCGCGGTCCTCGGCTTTGGCTCCCAAGGTCACGCCCACGCTCTGAACCTCAAAGAGAGCGGATGCAAAGTCATCATTGGTCTTTATCCTAAGTCCAAGAGTCGCGCCGTCGCCGCCGCTCAGGGCTTTGAAGTTTTTGACACCGCCGAGGCCGTGCGCCGTGCGGATGTCATCATGGTCGCCATTCCCGACACCAAGCAACCCTCCGCATACAAGGCCGACATCGAACCCAATCTCACCCAAGGCAAGACGCTCGTCTTCAGTCACGGTTTCAGCATTCATTACAAAACCATCGTTCCGCCGAAGAATGTTAATGTGATTATGGTCGCCCCCAAAGGCCCGGGCCACATTGTTCGCCGCCAGTATACTGAGGGCAAGGGCGTTCCAACCCTCATTGCTGTCTACCAAAACCCCGGCAAAGATGCCAAAAAGATAGCTCTCACTTGGGCCAAGGGCATCGGTGGCACACGTGGCGGCGTGATTGAGACCTCATTCAAAGAAGAGACCGAGACCGATCTCTTTGGCGAGCAGACCGTTCTCTGCGGCGGCGCTTCCGCACTCGTTCAAGCCGGATTCGAAACCCTCGTCGAGGCTGGCTACTCGCCCGAGATGGCCTACTTCGAGTGCCTCCACGAGCTGAAGCTCATCGTGGATCTCATGAACGAATCCGGCATCGCCGGTATGCGTTTTTCGATCAGCGAAACTGCCAAGTGGGGCGATGTTGCCGTTGGACCCAAGATCATCGACTCTTCCGTGAAGAAGCGCATGAAAGCAGCGCTCAAAGACATTCAGACCGGAAAGTTCGCCAAGGAATGGATCAAGGAATACGAAGGTGGCTACAAGCGCTACAATGCACTTCTTAAGGAAGGCGAGAAACACGGCATCGAGAAGACTGGCGAGCGTCTGCGTGGCCTCATGCCCTGGATCAAAAAGCGCAATCTCAAAGGCACCCAAGCCTCCTACTCGAATTAAAAACCTGTTATTTCTATGGCCGAGACCTCCTCACAACCCATCAGCGTCATCACAGGCGGAGCTGGCTTTTTGGGCTCCCACCTCACGGACCGTTTGCTTGCCGAGGGCCATCGCGTCATCGCGATCGATAGCCTCATCACTGGCAATGTCGCAAACATAGAGCATCTCGCCGGGAACAAAAATTACAAATTCATCTGCCACGATGTCACCGACTTTATCTACATCCCGGGCAAGGTCGATTATGTTTGGCACTTCGCGAGTCCAGCCAGTCCGATCGATTATTTGCGCATTCCGATTCCGACCCTGAAAGTCGGCTCGCTCGGAACGCACAACGCGCTCGGTCTGGCCAAGGCTAAAGGCGCCGCATTTATTCTTGCCTCGACTTCCGAGTGCTACGGCGATCCGCTTATTCATCCGCAGACCGAGGACTACTGGGGCAATGTGAACCCCATCGGTCCACGTGGAGTATACGATGAAGCCAAGCGCTTCGCAGAGGCCATCACCATGGCATATCACCGCTATCACGGTATGAACACGCACATCGTCCGTATTTTTAATACATATGGTCCGCGCATGCGCCTCGATGACGGCCGCGTCGTCCCAGCTTTCATTGGCCAAGCCTTGACTGGTCAGCCTCTCACGATTTTCGGTGATGGATCTCAGACTCGTAGTTTCTGCTATGTCACGGATCTCATTGACGGAATTTTCCGTTTGATGATGAGTGATTTTCATGAGCCTGTTAACATCGGAAATCCGCGCGAGATGACGATCCGTCAGTTTGCTGAGGAAATTCTGCGTATCACTGGAGCAGCCTGCCAGATCGAGCACAAGCCGCTCCCTGTGGATGATCCCAAAGTTCGCCAGCCTGACATCACACGCGCCCAGACGATTCTCGGCTGGGAGCCAAAGGTTGACTTCGACCAAGGTATCCGCGAGACTATTGAATTCTTCCGCGACCGCGTTTGAGCTTTACGTAGATTAGAAGACCGAGTAAAAGATCATCATTCATGAGACAAAGTTTGTTCCCCTCGACAATTCTTCCCCTGCTCTTTCTTGTCATTTGCGGCCTTCCGCTTCATGCGCAAGTCAAGTCGGAATTTTTCATCAGAAAAATCGAGTCTGCTTTTTTCGAGACGCCGCAAATCTCGGCCGGGACATACCGCAAGAACCAGCCCGGGGCGGACCGTCCTGTGCCGTGGCTCGAGGTGGACGTAAATTTTGACCGCGACGAGGTGTCCAAGGATGCTGCAAAGTTTTCCGATGACCTTACGGTGAACTTTTACATTCTTCTTAATAATGCTATGCTGACCGAGGACAAGCAACCCACGCTTCTCACCGGAACCACCACCATTTCCGATGTGCCTTACAGCAAGGGCCTGCACGTGGCAGCTTTTGTTTCTCCGCAGTCTTTGGCGCGATTTTTTGACGGTAAGGTTCCCTCTACTGCCCAGCAGGCCCTCGTCGATGTGGGCGTTACTATTTCGAATGCGACGGGAGTCGTTGCCATTTCCTCTTCCAAGAGCACAGAAGTTGCCAAGCAGGGTAAGGGATGGTGGGAGTCGGAATTTGCAATGACCAAAGTGAGTGGTCGCGTTCTAGAAAAGAGCCAGACCCCATTTGCGGCTCTGGCTTGGGATTATTATTTGCCTTCCAAATCCAAAACAGTTAACTGATACGACTCGACGATGGCCCGCCCAGCACGCATTTTCGCTCTCAATCTCGGCATGCAGACCGTAAGCATGGCCGAGTTTCATGAATTACCTGCAGGCGGATTGAAGCTGGTTGCACTGAAAACTTCCGATCTCATCATCGATCCTGCGGCTGACGCAACCCGTAACAGCCAGATCGAATCGGTAGTGGCGGAACTCCGCTCAGCGCTCAAGGCTCCCAAGAATGCAAAGACCCGCATTTGTCTGCCATCGCAAAGCGTTTTTTCGCGCTTTGTGAAATTGCCCGGCGCGACGGCGAGTGATGTCGAATTGATCATCGGTTTCGAGGCCCAACAGAATGTGCCCTTCCCGATCGATGAAGTCGTCTGGGATTACCAGATCATGGGCGACCGTCGGGGAGAGACCTGGGATGTCTCGATCGTTGCCATCAAGGCGGATCAGCTTAGCGAGGTCGTCGAAGCCATGGACAAGGGTGGCATCGCCGCAGAACAAATCGACTTTGCGCCAACCGCGCTTTTTAATTCTTTTTGCTACAATTACTCTGATGCTAAAGGCTGCTCTCTCCTGCTGGACCTCGGTGCCCGCACGACAAACCTAGTCTTTATTGAGGACGCCCGCCTTTTCAGCCGCAGTATTCCCATTGGCGGGAGTACTATTAGCGCTGCCATAGCCAAGGAATTCACACAGGAAATCACTCTTGCGGAAAAGCTTAAAATTCAGAAAGCCACTGTTGGACTGGGTGGAGCCTATGCTGAATCCGACGACCCCACCGAAGCTCGCCTCGCCAAGGTCACTCGGAATACGATGACTCGTCTTCACGCCGAGATCGCCCGATCGATCAATTTCTACCGCACCACTCAGGGCGGCACCACGCCCATGCGTATTCTCATTTGCGGCGGAGGAACAGGCCTTCCTTACATGACGGAGTTTTTTGCCGAGAAGCTTCAAGCGCCGGTGGAGTATTTCAACCCCCTTCGAAATATTCAGACTGCTCCGGATGCCATTCCCCATGGACTCGCTCATTGTGCCTCAGGCATCGGCGAGCTTGTTGGCTGTGCATTGCGTTCTCTCAAGGATTGCCCGATCGAGATCAATCTCACTCCGCCAAGTGTACGGAACGCACAGCTTTTCGCGAAACGGTTACCAGCTCTGGTAACCGCAGGTCTGTTTTTTATTCTCACTCCGGCCCTTTGCTGGCTCGATCTGGATGAATCCGCGCGCCGCATCGGAGAGAGCGCCGAGAAGCAAACGGCTGAAGTAACCCGACTTGACAGTCTTTCCAAAGGTATCACTTCCGCGCTGTTGGAACGCGATAAGCTTGTCGCGGAAGCAGCTCCCTTTCTCAATGTTGCCACAGAGCGCTCTATCTGGGCCTCCATCCTCGATGAACTTGCTGCTACCATACCGCAAAGATTCATCTGGATCACTCAGATCAAGCCAGTGGAGGGTATGATCGTTGCTCGTGAGCCCGCACCAGTTACCGGCGCGAAAGTTCCTCCGAAGCCTGCCACCCCAGCCTCTGGACCTAAGGCCATCACAGCCATCGAAATCAATGGACTCTACCTTGATAACCCTCCCAACACCGAAGGCGCGGGAGTCATTGACCGATTTTTTAACAACCTGAAATCCTCCACTGTCTTTGCAATCGGTGAGGATCCGTCGAAAATCATTACGCGCCGCACGACTCCCACTGGTGAGGCTTGGGCCTACGGCTACACGTTGATCCTACCGCTCAAACAACCTCTTATTCTCCCATGAACTGGATCAAAGAAAATCCATTAGCTGTAGTGCTCATTGTCGTAGCTGTCATCGGCACGGGGGGCACTTCCTATTTAGCATTGGATGCCGCAACGCGCCGTGACGAAGCAAAGGCAATCTTGGATTCGCAGCTTGAAAAAATCAAACAATTTCAGAGTCAAAAACCTACTCCTACCGATCAAAATCTCAAGGCAATCAAGGACAGCCTTGAGGAATACCGCACTGAATTAGGCAAGTATCGCACCACACTTGCCGCCATGGAAAAACCCCTTACTCCCATAAACCCTCAGGAGTTTCAAGATGATCTTCGCAAAGCCGTCGATGAATTACGAAAGAAAGCCATCGAGAAGGGCGTTGGTCTTCCAGACAACTTTTTCTACGGATTCGATGAATACCAAGCCGCCCCGCCCTCCCAGCAAGTAGTCGGTGAGCTTAATCGCGAGTTCCTCATCATACGCCGAATCGCTGATGAACTTGTCGATCTGAAAATCGGCTCGATCTCTTCTCTTAAGCGGCAGGAAATCGCAGCAAAGCCCACTGTGGCGACTCCTGTGCCACCAGCCAAACCCGCCGCGACAACAGACCCAAGAACTCCTGCCATTTCCACCAACACATTTATTATCACATTCACCTCACCTCAAGAGAAACTCCTCACAGCCTTCAACTTGGTCCAAGATGCGGATGAATTCCTGCTGATTCGTTCCCTTGCTTTGGATAACACAAATCCTCAAGCACCACTCCGCAACCAACCGGAAGATTCCTCGACTCCCCTTGGCATCCCTAGCCCGGGTGCTTCGGAAAAAAATTCTGAAGCCATTCAAGCCATCTTTGGTCGCGAATCCGTCACGGCCAGTTTAACCATTGAAATCCTCGACTTTCCAGATTGGGAATCCAAGCCGCTGAGCCAGTCGAAAGGCACCACACTGCCCAAGTAAATACTATGAATTGGGTTAAACAAAATTACGAAATCGTCATTCTCACAGTTGCCACACTACTTCTTGTGTCTAATGCCGGTTTGATTGTGATGAGCCGCATGGAACAGTCTGATGTTCAAGTGTCCATTTCTTTACCAAACGAAAACACAATTCCTGCCTTGAATTTCGATGCCATAAAGCAAGCTGCAGCACTTGTCGATTCTCCGGCAAAGTGGAAGTCCGCCGCTGATCTCCCTGCGGGAACTCCCGAGCGTGGATCCTTACTCGTTTCCCGCCGCTACCTGCTCAAGGATGGCAAACTCATTGATCCTGTTGCGGAAGGAAGCGAGCAACTCCACCCTCCGATTACTAATGATTGGTTGCTCGTCAATGGCCTCGACTATACCGACATGAAGATCAGGGAAAAGGACGCCGATGGTGACGGTTTCAGCAACCTTGAGGAATTCGAGAAGAAAACCAATCCGAACGATCCCAAAGACGCTCCGGCATCGTTCAACAAGCTCAAATTGGTTGCCTTCAAGCCAGTACCCTTCCGTTTGGAGTTTAAAGGCGACCCTTCTGGCGACGGCAAGGAATTTCAGATAAATCTGAAAGATTTGAAAGGAAGTGCCCGTAGCCAGTATCGTAAAATTGGCGAGCAGATCGAAGGAGGCCCTTATAAAATTCTTAAATACGAATTCAAAGAATCGACACAGCGAAATCTTACCCTCAATGTATCCGAACTCACGGTTCAAAACACTGAAACGGGTGACTCGATCGTTCTTGTTTACAACAAAGAAACAAACGACCCGACATCCTATGGCACCTTTCGTAATTTGCTCACCCCAGGCGATGCGGATTTCTCTCTCAAGAAGGGCCAAGAATTTACAATTAAACCGGATATCTCGCGCAAGTTAAAACTTATTGACATATCACCCACTAAAGCTCAAATACGCGATGTTTCCACCGGAGACATCTTCACCGTCTTCCCCATCGAAAATCCACCCTCTCACTTGAAATGACTAAACTCCCACTCTGGTTCCCGTTCATCCTTCTCACCGGCCTCACGCCAACAGTTGTCCGAGCTCAATACCCCGGTGTTCAGGGCTCCGTGGAGGCGAATATCCAAGTTTTGGAGCAAAAGCGCGCTTACAGCACCGAATTAGTTCAAAAGGGAGACGCAGCCGTGGCTAGTAACGACTACGAGTCTGCTTACGCCTTCTATAAAAGCGCGGTGGATACCCTGCCGCAGGGTGGGGACGCCTCCTCCGAAGTTCGTAAGCAGGCACTCGATGGTTTCTGTAACGCAGCCGTCCTGCTTGCGCGCCAGCGTGTGTCTGAAGGTCGCTACGCAGATGCACGCACAACTGTGGAAGTTGTCTTGGAAAATCGCTACAATCCCAATTATGCACCGGCTGTAAGCCTTCGTTCTCAGCTCATGGACCCACAGGGGTTCGCCGATCGTGGAACTCTCACTCCTCGGCATGTTGCCAACATCGAAGAAGTCAAGCGACTTATTCAAGAGGGCGAGGGCTATTATACAACCGGTCGGTACGATATTGCATTCAAGCGTTGCGAGCAGGCTCTCAACATTGACAAATATAATATTGCTGCAAGGCGGCTTATGGAAAAAATCAATTTGGCGCGTCAGCAGTATGCCGATGCCGCTTACAGTGAAACACGCGGTGCGATGCTTGCCGATGTTGAGAAGGCTTGGGAGCTTCCTCTGCGAAAATTCACAGATGGTCCCACTTCCATCGTTGAGCAACCTCAAATGGACAGCCGTGGGAGCCAAGCAATCAATAACAAGCTCGATAGGATTATTATTCCCCGCATCGACTTCACCGACTCCTCAATCAGGGAAGCCCTTGATTTTATCAAAAAGCGCGCCTCCGATTTGGATGATGGCGATTCCGACAATAAAGGAATAAATATTGTTTTGAAGTTGCCGCCCGACTCGCCTGATTCCTCGTATCCGATCACGCTCTCACTATCAGATGTTCCTCTCCGCGAGGCTCTTCGATATGTAACTGAGGCCGCAAATCTGAAGATTAAAATCGAAACCCATGCCGTCGTCGTGGTGCCAGCGAGCGAAAACACGGATGTGCTCATTACCAAGGAATACAAAGTGCCGCCAGGCTTCATCACAGCAACTCCTGGTAGTGCACCTCCCCAAGTGAGTGGTGTGGCTGCAGGCTCGCAATCTGTTATAGTCGCCCGATCAATAGCTAAGGATTTTTTGGAAACCCAAGGTGTCGGATTCCCCGCGGGTGCCAGCGCGAACTACATCTCGCAGACCAGCCGTCTCATTGTCAAAAATACCCAAGCCAATTTGGAGTTGATTGATGCTCTTGTCGATACATCGGTCGCTACGAGGCCCATGCAGGTGGAAATTGAGGCGAAGTTTTTGGAGGTAACTCAAAACAATCTGAACGAACTCGGTTTTGACTGGCTTGTGGGTCAGTTCGGTCTCGCGGGAGGCTCAGGCGTCTACGGGAGTGGAGGCACAATTGGTCTCAACCGATCGATCAACAACAATGGGTATCCAACCATCGATCCCGGAACAGATCTCCCTGTTGGAGCAAATTCGGGTACATCTGGGCCAATCACAGCTGGAAACCGGGGTGGCACAGCTGGAATTAGTTTAAATTCATTGGATGCCATTCTTCTTGGCTCACCAGTCGGTCCGGCTCCTGGTGTTCTGAGTGTTGCTGGCATCTTCACAAACCCGCAATTCCAAGTCGTTCTCCGTGCCTTGAGTCAGAAGAAGGGAATCGATCTCGTTAGCGCTCCGAAAGTCACCACCAAAAGCGGAAGTTCTGCGAAAATCGAAATCGTTCGAGAGTTCCGCTACCCTAGCCAGTTCGACCCGCCACAACTCTCCACCGCCGCGGGCGGAACATACTCTCCAGTGGTTCCCAACTCACCCAGCGCTTGGGAGACGAAAAATACAGGCATTATCTTGGAAGTGGAACCGACTGTTGGACCAGATTCCTATACGATTGAACTCAGACTGGCTCCACGTGTAACAGAATTTGATGGTTTTATCAATTATGGAAATCCGATTAACGCCACTGTTGCTCAAGCTTCTCTCGCACTTGGCGGTCTTGGCCCTTCCACTACATTTGAAGCCACACCGAATATCATCAATCAGCCAGTATTCTCCGTGCGCGAAGTCACCACTCAAGTGTCGGTTTACGACGGCCAAACCGTTGTCATGGGTGGCCTTATGCGCGAAGATGTGCAAAAAGTTCAAGACAAAGTTCCGATTTTAGGCGATATTCCCTTGGCAGGGAGGCTCTTCCGGTCGAATATAGACCAACGTATTAAGCGCAATCTTCTGATGTTTGTAACTGCAGGCCTTCTAGATCCTGCAGGTCAGCCGATTATCGAGGCGGAAGAAGATGACCAGCTTGTTCCCGAGGTGGACGTCAATGCTATGTTAAGTGATGCGATTCCAACGGATGTTCTTTCAGTTCCACTGCCCCAATAAAGCCAAACCAATGACATTTCTTTCCCAACCAAACCATCTGTATTCCAAACTTCGCTGTGCTCTCGCAGGCTTCACCTCATTAGTTTCTCTGGCAACTTTTGTGGCGCCTCTGTATGCTGAAAGCGATCTCGTTGCTATCTCCGAACGCGAAATCCTGAAGCGACAGGAGAACTCCAAACTGGCTGAACAATTAGTCATCACTGCTCGCCGTAACTTGGCTGAAAAAAACCTTGAGGGTGCTTACTCAAAATATCTTGAAGCTTTGCAGATGACCCAATCCGGGCCTGCTACAGAGAAACAGCGCAGCGCTCTCCTTCTGGAGTTCAGCAAAACGGGAATAGATTATGCCAATTGGCTTATCAGTAATGGCCGGTATCAGGATGCTGAAAATACCGCCAAAACAATCCTCTCACCAGAATTTAACCCAACCTACAAGCCTGCCATGCAGATGCTTGCCAACCTGGAGCAACCTGGGTACTACAATCGCACTTTAACGCCCGGTTTTGCCTCAAAGCGGGAAGAAGTGACCACACTTCTGAATCAGGCTGAGGGATACTACGCAACAGGGCGCAACGATCTGGCCCTGAAACGCTACGAACAGGTATTGAACTTGGATCCCTACAGCGTTGCCGCCCGGAATGGCATGGAGAAGGTCAATAAGCAGCGCTCGACTTACTTTGATGGTGCCTATAATGAGACCCGGAGTCGTATGCTCTGGCTTGCTGATCGCGCTTGGGAACGACCAGTTCAAAAATTTTCGCCATCTGGACGGGATACTGGTGATTCGTCCTTTGCCACAAATGCAGCTACCAATTCAAAGGATGCCATTAATAATAAACTCAATAAAATCATCATCGACCGGATGGATCTTGATCAAGCCTCAATACGGGAAGTGGTGGAATTTCTTAAACAAAAAAGCCGTCAACTCGATAACAGCACGGACGATCCAAAGAAAAAAGGCGTTAATATAGTTCTTAAATTAGCTGCTCCAGCTGCAGCCTCTTCGTCGGTAGATGGTCAGTCTCCCCAGACCCCGCCGACGGAATCTGGTGTCACCGAGAACACAAAAATTTCGATCGCTCTTAAAAATGTTCCTCTCATTGAGGCTGTGCGGTATTTGACAGAACTAGCTGGCTTAAAATACAAAATCGAGCCATTTGCAGTTTCCATCATCCCTCTCACGGAGAATACTGAGGAGCTGGTCACCAAAGAATACCGTGTACCTGCTGGGTTCATCCCAGCCTCTGCCGGGGAAAGAAAGTCTTCGGCGCCTCTGCCGGGGAATTTGACTTCGGGCGATGCCACTGCGCCTCGAATCACGGGGCGGCGCAATGCCACTCAATATTTTATGGAACAGGGCGTGCCATTTCCAACGGGAGCATTTGCACAATATGTTACTTCCGGTAGTAAACTCATTGTTAGAAATACCCAGGCTGCTGTGGATTTGATCGATACTATTGTGGAGGGTGCGACCGGCGTGGCTCCAACTCAAGTAGAGATCGAATCCAAATTTGTGGAAATCTCACAGAACAATCTCAACGAATTGGGATTCGACTGGCTTCTAGGGCCTTTCTCAATTGGAGGTGGCGTTTACGGTGATGGGGGCACGCGCGGAGGCACTCAAGAGCTCTCTTCTCAATATTATGCAAACTATCCATTTGGAAATGTGGGTGTAAACCCAGTGACTGCAGGTAACCGAAACGGTATAGGCACAAGCTTCAACTCGGCCATATCGGCAAACAGCTTGAATGCATTATTGGCAGGTGTTCCGCAGGGAACAAATGTGGCTTCTCCGGGGGTTTTTGGGTTAGCAGGCATCTTCACAAATCCGCAATTTCAGATGGTTATTCGTGCTCTCAGCCAGCAAAAAGGAGTTGATCTTATGTCTGCTCCCAAAGTTACAACGAAGAGCGGTGTCAAAGCCACGATCAAAGTGATCCGTGAGTTTCCCTACCCAACCGAGTTTAGTCCTCCTCAAGTGCCGCCACCTCTTAATAATAATCAACAAGGTGGTGTGTTTGCTGGAGGCATAGTCGTCACCAGCGGGCTAGTCACCCCATCATCGCCGTCTGCATTCGAAAAAAGAGATCTTGGTGTGACCTTGGAGGTCGAGCCCCAAGTTGGTCCCGATAATTACACTATTGATTTGTCTCTTTCTCCTGAAGTCGTCGAATTTGATGGTTTTGTTAACTATGGGTCACCAGTCGTTGGCCCGCGCTTCAATCCAGCACTGCTATTGGCCGGCAACCCATCTGGCATTGAAACCTTTGTCATCACTCCAAATGTTATCAACCAGCCTATCTTCTCCGTACGTAAGGTGACTACTAATGTGAGTATATGGGACGGTCAGACGGTGGCCCTCGGCGGCCTCATTCGCGAGGATGTGCAGAAAGTGAATGACAAAGTGCCAATCCTTGCTGATATCCCGCTGGCTGGGCGTCTCTTCCGATCCAATGTGGATCAGAAGATCAAGAAAAATCTCATTGTTTTCGTTACAGCGCGTCTCATGAATGCCGAAGGTCAGCCACTGCTTCAGCAGACTGATGAAGAGGAAGTTGTGGAGCCCATTGGCCTCCCCGACGATCTGCCTCCTCCGGCTATCACGACCCGCTCTGTTGGGAAATGACCCCTCTATAAGGATCAGTTTACTGGAGAGCTCTTGAGTCCAGTTCGCGGGTTCCTAAGATGTCGAGATGATTTCGATCCGCGAGGAATTTGAGGTTGGCATTTCCTCGCCCTTTCAATGCGAGGTGGAGGGCATATTTGCGGAGACCGGTATTCTGTCGGGCGCGGCATCGTTTGAATACCGCGCAGAGCAGCAGCGTATGGCGGGCTCCGTGGCGCGAACGATCGAGACCGGCGGGCATCTCGTGGTGGAAGCGGGTACAGGCGTTGGAAAATCCCTCGCCTATTTGGTTCCGGCGGCATTGCACGCGGTGCGAACAAAGCGCAAAGCTGTGATTTGCACCCATACAATAGCGCTCCAGGAACAGCTCATGTTCAAGGACATTCCACTCGTGCAAAAAATCATCCCTGACGAGTTCGAGGCGGTATTGCTCAAGGGGCGGCAAAATTACCTCTGCACGACCCGCCTGGCTCGCGCGCTCACGCAGACGAAGGAATTGTTCACCACGCCCCAGCATGCCGAGCTGGAACGCATCCGTGAGTGGAGCATGCAGACGAAGGATGGATCCTTGAGCGATTTTCTCGAGCAACCGGATCCCGTAGTGTGGGAGGAGGTGCGGAGTGAGCAGCACCTCTGCACCCCGAAGACATGCGGGACGGGAAGCGGATGCTTTTATCAAAATCTACGCCGCCGCGTGGCCAATGCTAAAATGGTCGTTCTCAACCACGCCTTGTTCTTCACGCTGCTGAATGGGGTGGAGGATGCAGAGAACCGCACGGGAGGGCTTCTGTTTGCGAATGACTTTGTGATTTTCGACGAGGCTCATACGATGGAAGAAGTCGCCGCGCGCCACATCGGAATGGAGGTGTCCCAACTCGGCCTGCGCCGCGTCATTCAGCGCCTCTACAATCCCCGCAGCAAAAAAGGTCTCTTCCAAATGCTCAAAAACGGCCCTGCATGCCGCGCGGTGAGTGATATCCTGCCCGTTGCGGACAGCTTTTTCCAGCAGGTCACCAAACAATGCCATTTCAAAAAAGGCAGGGAGTTCCGCGTCCGTGAAGCGGGCCTCGCCGAGGGGAGCGAGGTGTGCGGCGCCTTGGCGCGTCTGGGTGAGTTGATCGGTATCGAAGCAGGAAAATGCGAGGATGAAACCTATACCTCCGAACTCCAAGAGACGGCCCGCAAGCTGCGCTCGGCCCGCTCGGCGATCACGGACTTCCTCGCGCTCGAGGAACCCGACCATGTTTATTGGGTGGAGCAATACGGCCACACGGAACAGTTCTGCACCTTGCGCACCGCTCCTGTGAATCTTGCGGATGCCCTGCGGCGCCTCATCTTCCGCGAGGGCGCTTGCACCGTGCTGACCAGCGCGACACTCTCCACCGGCGCGCCGGATTTGTCGTATTTCCGAAACCGCGTGGGGGCCGAGGATGTGCCGGCGCTCCAGATCGGGAGCCCGTTCGACTACGAGAAACAAATGGGCCTGCACCTCGTCGAGAAGATGCCCGAACCTAAGGCGCCGGATTACGAGGCCTCGCTGGCCAAGTGGATCGCCCACTTCACCGAGAAAAGCGATGCCCGCGCGTTCGTGCTTTTTACCAGCTACCAGACGATGCGCTCGGTCGCGGAATTGGTGGAGCCTGTTTTCGACAGAAGAGGTTGGCAACTCCTCGTGCAGGGCGGAGGCATGCCCACTCAGCGGATGGTGGCCGAGTTCAAGGATAACCCTCACAGCATCCTCTTCGGAGTCTCCAGTTTCTGGACCGGCGTCGATGTGCCCGGCGAGGCCCTCTCGAGTGTCATCATCACCCGGCTCCCTTTCACCACACCCGACCACCCACTTACCGAGGCGCGTCTGGAGGCGATCGAGTCCGAAGGAGGGCGTGCGTTTGAAAACTACTCGCTCCCCGAGGCGATCCTCAAACTCCGCCAAGGCGTGGGTCGCCTCATTCGCAGCAAGACCGACACTGGAACAATCGTTATTCTTGATAGCCGGATCGTATCCAAGCCGTATGGGCGTGCGTTTCTCAGGGCTATGCCGAAATGTCCGGTGGAAATCCACTGAAGCTGGATTTTTTAGATGGAAGCTGATTAGCCTGCACTCGTGGAATCCACACGCCTTCAGGAAATGCCGATGGACGAGCGTCCGCGCGAGAAAGCCGAGCGCCATGGTTTCGAGGCGCTCTCGGATGCCGAGTTGCTGGCGATTTTCATCCGCACCGGCCTTCCCGGAAAAAATGCGCTCGCTGTCGCCCGCGACCTGCTGCGTGACTGCGGCGGCTTTGCACAACTCTCCCGCTGCACGCCGAAGGAAATCCGCCGCCACGCCAAGGGCATCGGCCCCGCCAAATCTCTCGAAATGGCGGCAGCCTTCGAGATCGGCAAGCGCCTCGCGCGGGGCAAGAGCCTCTCGCCGGTCCTCGACACAGCGGAGCGGATTTTCGATTTCTTCGGCCGTGAATTCATGGCCATGCGACAGGAATCGCTGAGGGTTCTCCTCCTGGATACAAAGCTCCGACTCATCCGCATGGAGGAAATCAGCCTCGGCTCGTTGAACGAATGCATCGCGCATCCGAGGGAAATTTTCCGCCAGGCACTTGTCCACAGCGCTTTCGCCGTGGCTGTCGTGCACAACCATCCGAGCGGCGATCCCTCGCCAAGTGCGGCGGATTATCGAATCACGCGCAATTTGAAAGAGGGCGCGCATTTCCTCCAAATCAATCTCATCGACCATGTCATCCTGGGCTCGCCGGATGGTGGTCGCGTGCCGTATTTCAGTTTCAAGGAAGCAGGCGTCATATGAAAATTCATCCCACAGCCATCATCTCACCCGAAGCCCGTCTGGACGAAAATGTCGAAGTCGGACCCGGTGCCATCATCGGAGCCGGCGTGGTGATCGGCGCAGGTTGCGTGATTCATGCGCACGCCGTCCTTGAGGGCGACACCACACTGGGCGAAGGCAACACCGTGGGCTACGGCGCCATCATCGGCGCGCCGCCGCAGGACTACGCCCACTCGCCCGAGATCAAAAGTTCGGTCGTTATCGGCAACCACAACCGCATCCGTGAATATGTGACGATCCATCGCGGAACAAAGGAAGGCACCGTGACACTCGTGGGAGACAAATGTTTCCTCATGGTGGGATGCCATCTCGGGCACAATGTGCAGGTCGGCAATGAAGTGGTGATCGTGAACAACTGTCTTCTTGGTGGATATGTGCAGGTGGGCGATGGAGCCGTTCTAGGCGGAGGTGCCGTATTTCATCAATTCGTCCGAGTCGGAAAGCGTGCCATGATCGCTGGAGGCTCGCAGTTCAACAAAGACATCCCACCGTTTTCGATGGCTCAACTTTTCAATCTGCTTTCGGGCATCAATATCATCGGCCTGCGCCGCGCTGGCTTCAAAGCCGAGATCCGCACAGAGATCCGCCGTGCATTCAAACTCGTCTTCCGCTCAGATATGCCGGTCAAGGCTGCATTGGAAAAAGCCCGTGAGTCGGAATGGGGCACCGAGGCTCAGGAGTTTTTCGACTTCATTGCCTCTTCAAAACGTGGCTGTGCGACAAGTAACCTAGCCAAGGGGCAGGTCATCCCCCATGAGGATATCGCCGAGTAGGCTGCCTTGGTCGGGTTGATTTTTTACTAGTCTTGTACCACTAAGCCCTCCGCGAAATCGATTCGCTAGGCTACGCTGGGCGTGTCGTGGTAGCTCGTTCAGACATCTTGTTTCGCGGCGAGACGCGAAACCACCCTAAATGCTTCAATCCACCGATAAACCTAGAAAAAGCATTTGAACCACAGATTTCAGGCATGTAGTCAGGCAAGGACAAAAGTGGGATCGGAGCAATTTTCTTTTAGGTAGTGCAACAATTCGTCTGTAAATTGCCGATATCACCAGATCATTCCTGACTTGCGGAAAACGGAGCGGTGCGGGATTTTGGGGCGCATAGCCTCTATTAGGCTGGTTGGAGGGTTCCGCATGGACTGGCTGATGGTTCTGGATAGGTTTGGCAGCGAGAGAGCAAGGTTTGCCGAGTCCGATTCCGGTTCTCAAAGTGGAGCCAAGGGCAACGGCGAGTTTCTGGAGTTTGATGCGGAAGCTTGTGTTGGATTCCAGAGCGGGCGGCGGGTTTCCGTGGACTAGGTGCCAGACTTGAACAAGAAGTTTGCGGGCGATGGGTGCGACGGCAACATTGCGACTGCCTTTGCGGCAAGCGTGTAGCAATTCGCGACGCTCGTGGCTTTGGTCGCCGGAATCCAGACACAGGCGGCATTGCATGCCAGATAGACCAGCGCGATGCGGGCGGCCGATTTGGGTTGATCCACGAATGGAAGGTTGCAGTCAGGCACTCGGGGTCTTGCGCCCCACGATAGTGCTTTCCGCCAAGGTTCAATGACAAATTGGAGCAGTGAGCTTAGTGTAATCATCGAACCTTTGGAACTTCGTCCACTCGTGCGTGTTGCAAGCACTCACGGGTTCCACCGAGGACATTGGATTCAACATTTCGACTTACCCAGCGCTGGTTGCTGCATGACTTCATACCGTCACAGATAAGCACGGATTACCAATGCCTAGTAGAGTTCAAGGCACTCACCCTGCGGGTGAATTGTGATGAAGCGAAATCTGATACGTCATAACGATGCTGATAGATGTCATGGCCTCCAGACTACGACATCTCCACTATCTACGGCAGGTAGTGCTCTGTGCAACGCTTACGATCAATTGAAGAAAGTTGAAGTCGAAGTGGGCAGTTTTGCGTTCTGTTGGGATGATTTGGATAAGGAGATCAGCATACCTGGAATTTTTGCGGGGCGATTTGAGCTTCCTAAAAAATAAAAAACTACGTTGGGGGAAGGGTTTGTAGTGAAACTTCAAGTCGTGCACGTGATATTCCGTGCCAAATAATCAAAAAATTCGCACATTATTGATCACAGCCATGAAAATTTTCTACGACCCAGGATTTGCTGCGCCTATTGGCAAGCACATCATGCCGATGCGGAAGTTTGCGCTAGTGGCCGGTGAGGTGCGGGCATGGTTGCCGCAGGTCATTATAGAAAAACCGCAGCCGCTGACCCAAGAGGATTTGTTGAGGGTCCACACGGCCGAGTATGTCCATGCGGTGAAAACCGGCGATCCTCGAGACCTCGCGGAGTCACAGAAATTCCCTTGGAGCGAGTGGCTTTTCCCAAGTGTGTGTCTCACAGGCGGCGGGGTGCTGGCGGCGGCGCGGAGCGCGATCGAGTGCGGTGCCTCAGCGGTCTTGGCGAGTGGATTCCATCACGCTTGCTCAGATCACGGGGAGGGCTTCTGCACATTCAACAGCCTTGTCGTGGCGCTTGAGGCTGTGCGTGCGGAAGATAAAATCCGCACAGCAGCCATCCTCGACATGGATCTTCATTACGGAAACGGCACGGCATCCCTCGCCGGATCCCGCCCTTGGCTGCGGGCGTTGTCGATTTACGGCAACGATTATTGGAACAACAAACCCTTCCGCGATGTGCGCGAGCGCCAGCACATGGACGGCCCTAACCATTTTTCCGTTCCCTTGATTCCCTCGGGTAATAGCGACCGAGAGGTTCTCCTTGAAACGATGAAGCGGCATCTGCCTTGGCTTATCCAAGATGGCAAGCCGGACATATTGCTCTACCAAGCCGGTGCCGACCCGCTGCGCGATGATCCCTACTCACCATTAAATCTTACGCACGAAGACCTCCGACTCCGCGATAGCATCGTCTTCGAATTCGCCAAGGCCGAAAACATTCCCATTGCCTGGGTTCTCGCCGGTGGATACTGCCACGAAATCGAAAAGGTCGTCCGCGCGCACTTCAATACTGTTTACGCATGCTGGCAGGTTTTTGGAGAAAAAATCAGCCTCCTAGCGTAAAATGTTCCGTATCCTCAGTGATTCCAAGAATATATCAAGAATCATTACTAAAATCATCTAACTGATTCTAAAAACCAAATATGATTTTAATAAAATATTGTTTTAACTTTTGTAGATAAACTTGATGCAACTTTGAGACGGTTCAACCTAAATTCGGCGGTTGGGATTCGTAAACTGGGTATAAAAAGCTAAAATCTAAAGCAAAGCAGATAATAACCTTCTATCCCAAATGGTGAATTGCGGAGCAGTTGAATTGCCTTCAAAAAAGGCTCTTTTACTCAAAATTGCACCTTTCTGTCGGACTTAGGGTCGAGGAATTGCGCTTGTCAACCAATGAGACAGGCGGACTTGGCTAAGCGCTCGGGCGCAGGGATTGCAACGATCCGCAGCTTCGAAGCGGGCAAGAATATTTCCGTGCTGAATCTTGCACGATTGGTGACCTATCTCGGGCATCCCATGGATGCGGCCAGGGTGGTGCCGGAATTTCGAGCGACTACGATGAAGGAATTCGTTCAACCTTCCAGGAGGCTGCCATGAAGAAAGAGCTGAGCGCGTGTTTCAGGCCGGGTAGTTGCCTGCGCACCATTTACCACGCTTGAAAAGGCACGTGGGCGGCGAACCCGCTGGGCGGCATTTGTTGCAGGCTATTGTGCCATCATATACCACCACAGAGAGTCTTGGTTTGAACTGAATTTCTAATGATGCGACCCTTAGCGATCTTTCTCATATTACTCAAAACCTCATTTGGTTTGTAGAAAACTACTTACGAAACGCCTGATCAGGTTCCCGTTTCCGAGATCCTCCCCGCAGCGCTGATACAGTCCAGGCCCTGCCTCATCGCCCCCGAGGCCGAATGCGACGGACTCTACGCCACCTACCGAATCATCTTGGACTCCGGTGCTGAGGAAATCACCGGCACGCAATTCCTCGCCAACCGCATTCGCGAACTCCGGGCCACCGCCGCGCTGCGAGCCATGAACAAATCCTCCGAGTTCGGCAAGGCAGTTTTCCAGACCGGGGGAGAAAAAATCCAAAGCGTCAGCAACTCATTGAAGGATCCGGTTGGAACTATGAAACACCTCCCGCAAGGCGCGTCGAAATTTTTCGGCCGCGTCGGCACCTCGATCAAAAATATGGGCGAGGGCAAAGTGGGCCCAACCGAGGCTGTCGACGCCGCCGCTGGCGTTCATCGCAAAAAAGCCGAACTCGCCCTCAAACTCGGGGTGAACCCTTTTACCACCGATCCCGAGTTGCAGTCGGAACTCGATGCTGCTGCCCGGGCTATGGCCGCCGGGGCCTCTTTGGTGAATTTTTCCGGACTCTTTGTTGGAGGAGGTGTCGGCACCGCGCTTTCGGTCGTGAACATGAACGACACCTTCCAACGCGCCCTCGTTGAATCCTCTCCCGCTGAACTCGCAGCGAAAAATCGCCACATCCTCAAATCCTTGGTTGCGTCATCACAAAACATTGACGCTTTTCTAGCCAACCCCTTCTTCACACCCTGGCAAAAATCCTCCATTAGCACACTCCTCGCGAGAATCGGTTGTAATCGCGATCCTCTCCTCGCGCAGGCCTCGCAAGCGGCATCCCGCGAGGACGCCGTCTACTGTGTCCAAATAGCCCGCCTCTTTGAAAAACACCACACCGTCCACGCTCCGATCACCGAATTCTTGGCCATGGGTGGTGTTACTTTCGGCCTCGACCGCAACGGAACCCTCGTCGTGGCTGTCGGAGCCGACCTTATTTTGTGAACACCGCCGGTCGAATCTCAAGCCAATGAATTTCTGGAAATGAAAAAATCCAATACTGCCATCCAATGCATTCTTTTCACCACCGACGGCACCATTTCCCCGCGTGCGCTTGAAGCGCTGACAGCCATGAAAATCCAATCATCACCCCTAGCCCTCGGATCCATCGAATAATACCAACATTTGGACCCAATAAGCGTCTGCCGTTGTTTGTGGATTGAGTCCTTCAAAGTGGAGTGGAGCCATTCCTCGAAGGTTCTCTTTTTTTCAATGGGACTTCGGAATGGAGGCCCTTTTCAGGTCGAGCAAATCCCCGCGCACCATTTGCCGCGCTTGATGAGTTTTGGGGTGCCAAGACCGCATTTTTCGAGGGCGGCGCTGACTTCGGCAGATTGACGAACGAGGACGCCTGAGAAGATGAAATGTCCGCCAGGCTTGAGTTTTTTTACAAGGCCAGGCGCGGAGGCAATGAGGAGTTCGCTGTAGAGATTTGCGAGGATGACATCGACTTTCTGAAACGCGCCGACGCGACGGGAATCCGCGACAGAGAAGGCCACTTTGCGGCAGTGGTTGGCCTTGGCGTTTTCTTTGGAAACCCGAATGCAAACAGGATCGAAATCGAAGGCTTCCACGGCGGAGGCGCCGAGTTTTTCAGCTGCGATGGCGAGGATTCCGGTGCCAGTGCCGGCATCGAGTGCATTCCAATTTGCTGGTAGCGTGGGAAGCACATCGCATAGGAGGCGAAGGCAGGTCGCCGTAGTCGCGTGGTCACCGGTTCCAAAAGCCATTCCAGCGGGAATGAAAATGTCGCGACCGGTATTTGCCGCTTCGCGAAACGAAGCTTCATCCGAGTGCACCCTCAGGCGACCACGAATCGAGAGCGATGCGCGGGCCTGACCACCAATCCAGACCTCCGGCGAGAGTTGCGTCATTTTACCACCAAAATCACTCACCAGTTTCTCGACAGTCTTCTTGTCGCCAAAAACCTGGATCTTCAGCGCGCTCGATTCCGGCTGCGTGAGCATGACGAGATGCTCGGGGTCGATATGTGAAAGTCGCGCATACCAATCCTCCTCCATCCGTTGCGTGCTCAAGCGGGTCCATCGATGCATTGCCATGGGGGAAGTCAAAACAAGATTCTGGGAATTTACCATCTTCCATGCTGGCTTTTCATTATTTCCATTTGTGGGCTGCCGACTGGATCGACTGCCGCCATGGACTCCGGTAAGAGTTCATTTGTTTCTTCATCAAGTGTCCATTTAGCCTGATCACGCCGAGTATTTCTTTTATGAACTACGAAACGGGCACTGCGCTCGTGGGGTAATCCAAATTTTCCATATTTCGCGCGATGCATTGACTAATTGTGCGATAAGACTTCGCTTCATCCCTTGCGCCTTCAATTTACTTCTCTGCCACAGACGGACCGGATAACATCTTCTCTGTGGCACTCCAGCCTGATACCATCATCCGTAATTACACTCCTCGTGACCGTGACGCAGTGCGCAGGCTTTGTTGCGAAACGGGTTTTCTCGGCAAGCCGATCGATCCGGTTTTTGAAGACCGCGAGCTCTTCGCCGACTACCTGACCGCCTACTACACCGATGTGGAGCCCGAGTCGGCATTTGTGCTCGAGCAGGACGGGCAGGTCAAAGGCTACCTGCTCGGCTCCCGGCGTCCGCTGCGCCACCAGTGGTATGGATTTTTTCAAAACCTCCGCCTCTTTGGCATCGGCATGCTCCGCTACCATGGCTACAACGAGGCCACGCGAGGGTTCATTCGCTGGATTCTCAAAAATTCGTGGCGAGAAGTCCCTGCTGCACCCCGCCGCACCGCGCATTTTCATTTCAATGTCCTTCCGGAAGCGCAAAAAATCGCTACCACGCAGGCCATGACAAACAAGTACTTTGACTTTCTGCGCGCGCATGGAGAGAAGGAGGTTTTCGGCCAAGTTGTCACCTTCGAATCCCGGCGCGGCGCCAAGCTCTTCGAGCGATTTGGATTCCGCGTTGTGGAGAAGCGAGAGATTACCAAATACAGAGACAAGCACCCCGAGCCGGTTTATCTCATGACCGTCATAAAAAACCTTGCCCTACCTGATTCCCGCACGGTCGCGGGACGATAGAAATTTTTGTTTCCAATCTGCTTTGGCGGTGGTCTGCTGTGACTTCCAGCATGAGTATAAAAAGATTTGAAAACCAGGTTGCTGTCGTCACTGGAGCAGGACGCGGCATCGGCGAAGCCATCGCAAAACGTCTTTCAGCCGAAGGCGCAAAAATTGCCGTCGTTAGTCGCACGGAGTCAAATTCCGCGCGCACAGCGGACGCCATCAACGCAGCCATACCAGGTGCAGCTAAGCCTTATGCGGTGGATGTCGCCGACTTCGAAGCCGTGCAAAAGACAGGTGACCAAATTCTCGCTGATTTCGGCCGTTGCGACATTCTGGTGAACAACGCAGGCATCACCCGCGACACACTTGCCATGCGCATGTCCAGCGATGATTGGGATGTCGTGCTTCAGACCAATCTCAAAGGTGCGTTTAACTTCACTCGCGCTGTTCTCCGCGCCATGGTCAAGCAACGCTCAGGTCGCATCATCAATATCAGCTCCGTCAGCGGACTCATGGGCCTCGCCGGCCAGGCAAACTACGCCGCGAGCAAAGCCGGTCTCATTGGCATGACCAAAAGTATAGCCCGCGAAATCGCCAGCCGGGGTATCACGGTCAATGTCGTCGCACCAGGATTCATCGAGACCGATATGACCTCCGTCCTCAACGAGGAAGTCCGTAAAGGCGCGTTGGCACAGATTCCTGTCGCCCGATTCGGCGCAACCGATGACATCGCCGCCGCAGTGAGCTTCCTCGCCAGCGCCGAATCCTCCTATATCAGCGGCCAAGTGCTCGCGGTGGATGGTGGCATGAGCATGTAAAAAGCAAGCCTCCCTCCATGACGATCTATTTCCTGCGACATGCCGAAGCCGAGGATTTGGCCGAGTCGGACTTCGACCGCAAACTCACGCCCAAAGGCCTTCAGCAGGCGGCGAAGGTGGGAAAATTCTGCGCCAGTCATGGGCTCGAGCCAGCTGTTATTCTCAGCAGTCCCGTGACACGCGCCAGGCAGACCGCCGAAATCGTGGCCACGGAATTAGGGCGCGAAGTCGTCATCGAAGGTTGGCTTGCCTGCGGCATGGAAACCTCAACCCTGCTCGCATGCCTCGCATCACATGCTGCCAGCGACTCCGTTTTGATCGTCGGCCACGAACCTGATTTCAGCACAGCCATCGGCGAGCTTTTGGGAACTCCTGAGCCGGCTGCCGTGCTGATCAAAAAAGCCTCCCTCACCGCTATCGACGTCCCATGGCTCGAGCCTGGCGCTGGCCAGCTCCAGTTTTCCATTCCATGCCGTTTGATGTAACAAAACCGTCCTCCTTTTCA
>JBIJCR010000103.1:0-8187 GCA_044344595.1 Terrimicrobiaceae bacterium | reverse complement strand
ATGAAAGCCCTCTTTCTCACAAACGAATATCCACCCCACATCTACGGGGGCGCAGGCGTTCATGTTGAATACCTCAGCCGCGAACTCGCCAAGCTCATGCCTGTCGATGTCCGCTGCTTCGGCAATCAGAAGACCTCCTCCGGCCAACTCTCTGCCCAAGGTTTCGGCTTGGACGCCGCCGAGTGGACATCTCCCAAAGAACTTCAATCCGTCTTTGGCGCACTCCAGCGTTGCTTGGATTTCAATACCGCCCACATCGATGCCAGTGTCGTGCACTGCCATACGTGGTATTCACACTTCGGTGGCATCCTTGCCAAGCTGAACTACGGCATTCCGCTTGTCATTACCGTTCACTCGCTCGAGCCGCTCCGCCCTTGGAAACGTGAGCAACTCGGCGGCGGTTATGATTTTACCTGCTGGCTCGAACGCACCGCCCTCGAAATGGCCGACGCCGTTATCGCCGTCTCGGAAGGTACCCGCCGCGATGTGGAGAGGCTTTTCGAGATCGACCCCGCCCGCCTCCACATTATCTACAACGGCATCGACCCGGCGGAATACCAGGCGGTCACCACGCACAGCGTGCTCGATCGCTTCGGCATCGACCCGACCAAACCCTACGCCCTCTTTCTCGGTCGCATCACCCGCCAAAAAGGCATCATCCACCTGGTCAACGCCATCAAGCATCTCGACCCCGGTTTCCAAATCGTCCTCTGCGCCGGAGCACCCGACACACCCGAAATCGCAGCCCAAATGAAAGCTGCCGTCGCCCAAGCCCAAAGCCAACGCGACGGCATCATCTGGATCGACGAGATGCTCGACAACAAATCCAAGATCGAGCTCTACAGCCACGCCGGTGTCTTCGTCTGCCCCTCCATCTACGAACCTTTCGGCATCATCAACCTCGAAGCCATGGCCTGCGGACGCGCTGTTGTGGCCAGCGCCGTCGGCGGCATCCCAGAAGTCGTCGTCCATGGCGAAACCGGCTATCTCGTCCCCGTCGAACAGATGACCGCCAGCCCATTCGAACCGGTGAATGCTGAAAAATTCTCCCACGACCTCGCTGCCCGCATCAACGAAATCATGGCTGACCCCGCCAAGCAAAAAGCCTTCGGCAATGCCGGACGACAGCGCGCCATCGACACCTTCTCCTGGGCCTCGATCGCCAAACAAACCAAGGCTCTCTACAAACTACTCGCCTAACGCAGTAGGGCGGTGCAATTTTTATTCTGTAAAAGCTTGCGATTAATTTTGGGTTGAACTAAGCCGCTGCGCGGCATTGTGAAGTGGTAGTTCATGAAGTCCTGTCGGAGTGCGGGGGTGGGGTCAAGCGAAATTCCCGAGGGCGGCTTACGTTTTCAAGCCCAACGTCAAGATCATCTGCGGTCTACTATCGGCGGCGTGTTAAGCTGGCATGGGCGTGATCGAACCACGCTTGAACTCAGCCCACCGCCCGCGATGCGGATTGTTAGCTCCATTGTATTGTTGAACTTCATCTTATGATTTTTTGGTGATCAGAATATGGCCAGTAAACCAGCATAGCTTAACAGTGGCAAATAGCTCTGGTGGCAGTCTGTCAATAGTTTGCAGAAGATCGTCGACTTTTGCTTGGTGATTCACTGGCCAGTTTGGTTGCGGGAGCATGTCATCTAATACAAGAATCCCACCTGACCTCAAGAGTCGAAGGGAATGCTCAAACCCAATATACTTCCCGGGCATTGCGTCAGCATAAATCAGATCAAAGGCATTGCCTTTATGGGCTTCAATAAAATCAAGAGCGTCATAGCCGATCAGTTTCAATCGCAAATCATTGCCTAAATGTCGTCCGGCTATTTCCTGGAATTCTTTGTTTGTTTCGATTGATACCAAAGTGGAGGTCGCATTCATTCCTGCGAGTAGCCACGCAGCTCCAAGTCCGGTTCCAGTGCCAAGCTCAAGAAAGGTTCCACTTGGCTTGGATGCTGCAAGCATCCTTAACAATGCACCTGTTTGCATGTCGGAGGGCATTCCGAACTAGATTGCTTCGCTGTCGCGAAGAATCTCTTCGTAGCCGTCTGGAACGTGGCTGATGCGAGTGTCTTTCATATTGTTCCTACCGCCCGGGTGGGGGGCACGAGCGGGATGTGCGCATCCGCTGAGGGGTATGTCTTGAGTGTTTCAAAAACCAAATGCATATCGCGTGCCCGAAAGCCCCGGCCATACATTTTGTAGAGGGCGTTGACGGCTTGGCGTACCTCGGCACCGCTGACAAATTCCTCGTGCTCCCTGCCGATGCGGCGCAGCATGAGGCAGAGAGGGATGGGTTTCGGTCCGTTTTCCTGGTCGATAACTTGAGGGTCGCGGAAATCCGGTTGCCAGTAGTCCACAAGCTCGGGGTCCACCATCTTGTATCCGGCCTTCTCATAAGCGGTGAGGCGGATTCCTGTCGCGGCGTGGCTGAGGTTGAAATGCTCCATCTCGCCGACCAGCGTGATCGGTGAATTGAGCGCACGGCCCGAGGCGGCCAGTGCCTCCAGAGCTGTCGAGACTGGCAAGGCGCGGAGCCAGCCGGCTATTCCGCTGCGCCTCCATGCGGGGGCGACCAGATTATGCGACAAGTGGACGATGGCGCCGGGCTCGTTTTCAAGTAGGATGGCTGTGTGGTCCCTCACTGCGACAAACTCACCGTTGCGGGTGATGAGTTGCATGGCATAAAGCAGGGCGGCTCCGTCGATCATTTGCGAGGGATGCCATTTCATCCGCTCGGCTATGACTTCGGGTTGTTCCATTTCGCCCGCTGCGCCGAATTCCTCCCAAAGCGCTCCGAAGGCGGTTGCGAAAAATGGATCGTCTATCGAGCGGATCGTGTGCAATTCCAGTCCGCTCCAATCGCCTTGCAGGCTTTTGGTATCGCCCGGAGCGAGGTGCTCCGGTCGCATCCAAGCCAGGAGATTCATCACACGGTCACCGAGGGGACAGGGCCCTCGCTGTGGTGGAATTGGAGTTCATAGAGGCTGCGGTAGAGGTCAGATTTCGCGAGGAGTTCCTCATGGCGGCCGGTGGCGGCGATGCGGCCGTGGTCCATGACGACGATGCAATCGGATTTGAGAATCGTGGAAAGGCGGTGGGCGATTGCAACCACAGTGCGGCCCTCGGAGAGGCGCTCCAGCGCGGCCTGGACCATGCGCTCGCTTTCGGAGTCGAGCGCTGAGGTGGCCTCGTCGAGGAGCAGGACGGGGGCGTTCTTGAGCAGAGCGCGGGCGATGGCCAGGCGTTGCTGCTGTCCACCGCTCAACATGCAGCCTTTGTCGCCAACCACGGTTTCGTAGCCGTCCGGCTGGGCCATAATGAAGTCGTGGGCGAAGGCGGATTTGGCGGCGGCGATGACTTCCTCCTTGGTCGCATCAAGCCGTCCGTAGCGGATGTTTTCAAAAATCGTGTCATGGAACAAAAATGTCTCCTGCGTGACCATGCCGACCTGCTCGCGGAGCGAGTGCTGGGCGAGGTCGCGCAGGTTGGTGCCGTCGAGACGCACCACGCCGTGTTGGGGATCGTAAAATCGCATGATGAGCGAGAGGATCGTGCTCTTGCCCGCGCCGCTGGCTCCAACCAGTGCGTATTTTTTCCCCTGCTCGATATGCAGGCTCACATTTTGAACTGCGGCCTTCTCTGTGCCGTAGTCGAAACTCACATCTTCCAAGTCGATGCGGCCGTTGCAGCGCTCGAGCACCTTTGCGTTGGGCTTGTCCGTGATGCTGGGCTTCATTTCCATGATGGCAAAAACATTTTCCGCCGAGACCATGGACTTCTGCATGAGCATCGGAATGCGGCTGAGATTTTTTACGGGGTTGTAGAGCATGAAGATGCCACCGCAGAGGGCTGCGAATTTGATGAAGCTGATGTCGTTGTAATAAACATAGATCATGGCCAGAACGACTCCAAAGGCCGCAACGGACTCAATGAGGGGCTGGACGATGTCGGAACTGCGCCGCACGCGGAGGCTGTTTCGGCACTGAGTGTCGCTGGACTTCGCAAATTGAGCGGTCTGGTAGCCTTCGCGCGCGAAGCTTTTGATGACCCTCACGCCAGCAAAAGTCTCCTGCAAGATGATCGACATTTGAGACGCCTCTTTTTCCTCCGCCTTGCCCGCCGAACGCACTTTGCGTCCAAAAACAACGACTGGAACAATGCAGAGAGGGAAAAGAACCAGTGTGGTGAGGCTGAACTTCCAATCGATCGCCACCAGCACGGCCACTTGCGTAAGAATAGCAATCGGATCCTTGATGATATCCCCCGAGATCGAAGTGAGGGCATTTTGCGTGACGCGCGTGTCACTCATGACCCGCGACATAAGCTTGCCGGATTTTTCCCGGTTGAAGAAATCCAGAGACTGCGACATCAGGTGGGAAAAAAGCTGGGTCCGGATGTCTCGAAGAACGCGAAGACTGACCCATGCCAAATAATAGACATTCAGATAGGAAAAAAGTCCCCGCAAGACCATCACCAGCGGGATGAGCAGGCTCATCCAAATGACTCCCTCGATGCCTGGCCCGTCGTTTGAAACCGCTCCCGGGATGAGTGCGGATTTGTCTATCTTCACTCCGATGGATTCACCGGCCTTGAGGATGACCAGCGTGAGAGATCCGCTAACGATGCCCGCAAGCACTCCAAAAATGATGCCCATGAAGAACTGCTTCCGGTAGGGCTTCATATAGCTGAGCAAACGCAGATAGGGTTTCCAAAACGCCCGCACCAGTTGCGGGAAGGGAAGCTTGGCAGGTTTAGACATGGGATTTGTGCAAAACTAACGCAACCGCGAGCAGGTGCGCCACACTGATCATCGCGATGCGAAAAAGGCAGGGCATCGCTGCCCTGCCTTTTCGGGTTGGGATTTTTCCTTGGGATTAACGCAGGAACGCTTCGTGCAAGCCGCCATCCACCGTCACGATCTGACCGGTTGTTTTGGACAGTCTGTCGGCGATGAGGAGGAAGTAAGCTTCCGCCTGGTCGGCCGGGGTGATCGGCGAGCGGGTGAGTGTGCGGTCGGCGTAGAATTGCGCGAGCTTTGTCGTGAGCGAATCGGTGGCTTCGTCGTTCGTGTAGGGAATGCCATATTTTGCGAGCGAGCCGATGACGCGGTCGCGCGGGAACATGGCGCTGCCTTGAACAACGGTAGCCGGGGCGACGCCGTTGACGCGCACGAGCGGGGCGAGTTCCATGGCGAGTTCACGCACGAGATGGTTTGCTGCGGCCTTCGAGGTGTCGTAGGCAACGCTGCCTTTCTTGGCGACGGCGGCGTTGGCGCTCGTGGTGAGAACTATTGAGCCGCGCAGGCCTTGGGCTTTGAAGTCCTTCGAGGCTTCGTCGGCGACGAGGTAACTGCCGGTGACATTGATATTGAAGGTGAGGGCCCACTTGTCGTCGGGGATGTGACCGGTCGTGTCGCTCGGCACAAAAATGCCGGCTGTGACGGCGATCGAATCGAAACCACCGTAGGCGAGGATGACCTGATCGAGCATGGCGCGGATGCTGTCCCGCTTGGTGACATCCGCCTGCAGGCCGATGGCTGATCCGCAGCCTGAGATGCCGGTTCCAGCGACACCGATTCCGAGGCCGGTTTTGGCGAGGATTTCATCCGCCGTGGCTTGTGCAGCTGCTTGGTTGAGATCGACGCAAACGATGTGCGCGCCCTCGCGAACGAGGCGCAGGGCGGTTTCGCGGCCGATGCCGCTGCCAGCGCCGATCACCACGACAACACGACCTGCGAGTTCCTTGTCGGCGGGCATGCGGCGAAGCTTGGCCTCCTCAAGGGCCCAGTATTCGATGTCGAAGGCTTCTTGGGCTGGGAGTGAAATGTAACCGCCGAGTGCCTCGGCACCGCGCATGACTTCCACCGCGCAGTTGTAGAATTCCGCTGTGACGCGGGATTCGGATTTGTCTTTTCCAAATGCCACCATGCCGAGGCCGGCAATGAGAATGACGGTCGGGTTCGGATCACGCATGGCGGGGGAGTCGGCCCGCTTGCAAGCATTGTAATAGGAGGCGTAGTCGGCGCGGTATTTCTCGAGACCGGCGGCGAGTTGGGTTTTCAGCGAGGCAACGATCTCGTCAACAGGCGTGTCCGCCTTCGGCGCGGTGCCGATGTAGAGCGGCTTGATCTTGGTGCGCAGGAAGTGGTCGGGGCAGCTGGTGCCAAGCTCTGCAAGGCGCGGGGCGTCCTTTGAGTTCACAAAGCGCAGGATTTTTTCGTCGTCCTGAATGGTCGCGATGAAGCGTTTCTTTTGGCTCACTTGACCACGAAGCCATGGGAGCAGAGCGGCAAAGACTTCGCGGCGCTTCTCCTCGGGCAGGGCGGCTTGGACGGCTCCGCCGAAAATGGCAGCCTCGCCGCCGCGTTCGGCCTGCTTTTTCTCAATGTGCTCGGCGGCTTTTTCGATGAGTTCCAGAGTGAGTTCGTAGCACTCGCGTCCGGTTTTCCCCCAGTTGATGAGGCCGTGCTGGCCCATGATGAAGCCATTGGCTTGCGGGTGTTTTTTGCAGGCTTCCTGCATGGCGAGTCCGAGCTCGAAGCCGGGGCGCATCCATGGAATATGCACGACCTTGTCGCCGTAGATTTCCTTCGTCACCTCGATGCTCTTCGCGCAGGCGGCCACGGAAATGGCGGCGTTCGGGTGCGTGTGGTCCACATGGGCGTGCGGGATGAAGCTGTGGAGCGGCGTGTCGATCGAAGAGGGGCGGGGATTCAGGTTGAAGGTACAATGCGAGAACATGCCGACCATTTCGTCTTCGGCGGGGGATTTCAGGCCCTTATCGGCGCGCGCTGCATACACGCGCTGGAGGTCGAGGAGTTTGGATTGATAGAGGGAGGAGAAGTTTTCTTTCTTCGAGGTCCGCAAGTCGCCGCCGGAGCCCTTCACCCACATCACTTCGACCATCTCGCCGGTCAGCGGGTCTTTTTCGGAAATTTTGGACGAGGTGTTGCCTCCGCCTGTGTTGGTGATCCGCTGGTCGGCGCCGAGGCAGTTCGAACGGTGAATGAGCTCTTCAACGGAATTCGGCGCAACGGGGTCTGCAGGATTCCAGTGCATGGTGACATGTTTCATGTTGGTTGGGGCGGGAGTAGTAGTTGGCATTAGTTTTGTTTATGTTGTTTTTTTATTGTTTGTCGAATAAAAAATCCGATAAACAAAGAGAAACCCAATGCTTGCTCTGGAACGCCATCGCAAATTGATCGAGTGTTTGAACGCCCGAGGCAGCGTGCGAACCGTCGAGGTCGCCACCGAACTCGGAGTCACCGAAGAAACCGTGCGCCGGGATTTCGAGCGTCTGGAAACGGATGGCCAACTCGTGCGCACCCATGGAGGGGCTTTGCGACTGGATGTGAGCCGGCGCGAGTTCCCCATGCGCGAGCGCATGGCGCAAAATGCCTCTGCGAAGGCGCGCATTGCCCGCGCCGCATTGACCCATGTGGCCGAGGGAGGTACGATTTTTTTCGATGCCAGCACGACCGTTCTCCAACTGGCTGCGATTCTTCCCGACAAGCCGCTCACGGTGATCACCAATTCGCTCCAAGTCGCCCTTTCCCTCGCGGAAAAAATGCACATCACCGTGTGTCTCCTTGGCGGACGCTTGGCGCAGTCTTCTCTCTCCTGTACTGGCTGGGCGGCCATGCAGGGCCTCGAAATGAACCGCATCGACGCCGCTTTCATCTCATGCCGTGGACTCGACCCATCGCTCGGGCTCAGCGATGCCACCGAGGAGCAGGCTCAACTTAAAAGGCAGGTTGTTCTGAGAGCCTCGGAGGTTGTTCTTTTGGCCGATTACACAAAAGCTGGCTTGTCCTCGAGTTTTTTCTTCGCCAAGAATTCCGATGTGGACCTTTGGATCACTGATTCTCCCCTGCAGGATGATGTGCGTGACGCTGTCATTTCACAGGGAGTGCGTCTGGAGGTGGCAGAATGAGTGCCGCCCGTAAAACTTTTCTGGCTGTCGATCTGGGCGCTTCGGGTGGTCGTGTGATGGCTGGGCATTTCGATGGATCCCGACTCGAAATCGAGGAGGGGGCGCGATTCCCGAACAGTGGCCTGCAAACGGCCGATGGATGGCATTGGGATGCGGAGGGTCTTTTTCACGAAATCACAAAGGGCCTCGCTGCCGCCGGCGCGCGTTTCGGAGGGGATATCGTCTCCGTAGCCGTTGATACTTGGGGGG
>JBIJCR010000088.1:0-10003 GCA_044344595.1 Terrimicrobiaceae bacterium | reverse complement strand
AGCCCAGGCCTCTTCGATTTGCTCTACGATTTCTTGTCCAAGTTTCGGAAGTGTTCTCATGCCGACCACGAGATTCTGCTCAAATCCCTAAGCTGTAAAGTCAAAAAGCTATTAGACTTTGGTATGACAGACTTTTAAAGACCCTCTTCAATCAACTAACGGCAGATTAAAATTTAATAATTAAGGGCAGTTTGAAAAATTTTGATTTTTAAATTCTGGCATCGCAGCAAAAGCACATTTTAAAAAATCGGCAATTTTTTTATGGCGGATTCATCGGATCGAGTGGTTGGAGTGATAAAAATCATGTCTGAGAATCGCTTTTGGGTGGCAGTTACTCTGGTTTAAACCGATTCATGCGAATTAGTTGCACATATCTGCAAATGATATAAGTCAGGTTAGCCAATCCGATCTGACAGGTGGCTCTTTTGATCCCTATACACCGGAGGAAGATGCCATTCATGGAGTTCTCCATGAAACCGAATATATGTTCAACCAGTGCGCGAATTTTTGACTTATGGCGGTTGTGCCGACGCTGTGCTTCGGTGAGCGGTGCTCCACGGCGACCTTTTTCGCATGTTTTGTTCGTGATATTGAAGTCATTCAAAATCTTTTCAATTTCCTCGCCGGTATAGGCGCTGTCTGCGTGGAGGGGTTTCCCGCCATCAGCCTCGCTCACAAGCTCTTTCAAAACGACGCTATCGTGCGTGCTGGCTGGCGTCACTCGGTAGTCGCTGATCAAGGGTATGCCTACATCCGTCTTGATGTGATCTTTGTAGCCAAAAAAGCTCACCCCATTTTTCTTCAGCCAAGGCGACAGGAGCAGAGGCATTTTCTCAACAGATGCTCGACAAGTCTCATTGAGATAAGCGGAAGCATTTCATTTACTAAGTATATAATTCGTTCTCAACACTTTGAGAATTATCGAACTACTCGGAACAGCGGAATGGCCACAAGCATCCCAAGGACAGGCGCCACCAAGTAAATCCAGAGGTGCTCGAGATGACCTGAGACGATGGCCGGCCCGAGCGATCTGGCGGGATTCATCGAGGCTCCGCAAATCGGACCTGCAAAGAGCGCTTCGAGCGCGATGACGGCTCCGACGACAATCCCGGCGGTGATTCCTTTTTCCTTGGCCCCATGGGAGACATTGAGGATCACAAACATCAGAATGCCAGATAAGATCACCTCTAGCACAAAGGACTGCATTGGCGGCCCGGCAGGAAGAGTGGCACCAAGATTTATGTTTTGTGGAAACAAAAGGTGGAGTGTGAGGCTCGCCAGCAATGCGCCTGAGAATTGGGCTGCGAGGTAAATCAAGACAGCGGCAAAGGGAAACAACCCTGCGACGGCAAAGGCAAGGGTCACCGCTGGATTCATGTGTGCGCCAGACACGTCGCCCAGCGAATAAATCATTACCAAAACAATGAGCCCGAATGTGAGTGCCACGCCGAGGTGGGTGATAGCTCCGCCAGACTCTGCATTGATAACAATGGCCCCGGTTCCGGCGAAAACCATGGCAAAAGTGCCAAGGAACTCCGCAAGAAACTTGCGAAGCATGACAGCGAAATCGAAACTCATTTATCGAGTTCGCGCCCCTGCTTCAAACCTGCGGCATAGGCCTCGAAAACAAGGCGGATTTGATCCCGAACACGACGGAATTCCCCGAGAATCTCCTCATCAGTGCCGACGGCATGGGCTGGATCACTGAAACCCCAGTGGAACCGCCTAGCCTGTCCGGGGAACATCGGACAAGCCTGATCGGCATTCCCACAAACCGTAATAACCGTATCCACGGGGCGGTTCAAAAACTCGTCGAGATGCTTCGATCGGTGCGCGCTGATGTCGATGCCGATTTCGCGCATGACTTCAATCGACTTGGGATGCACATAGCCGGCAGGCTTCGAGCCCGCGCTGGCGACTTCTATGAGGTCTCCGGCCGCAGCGCGTAGAATGCCTTCGGCGATGTGACTGCGGCAGGAGTTTCCAGTGCAGAGAATGAGAACGAGAGGATTAGTAATCATAGTTGCGATTTTGATTTTTTCAGCAGCAACCTGACCCTGCCGAGCAACTATAAGAGTCCTTCGTGGGAAGGAGACAGATGTCTTTAGCCAAGCAGTCGGTGTGCTTCATGCCGAGCGTGATCACAACCCACTCGCCATCACATGAGACCCCATGAACAGGGAACTGCGAAAGCAGCCCATCCTCGTATTCTAGTTCCACATCAAGGTCGTCCCCCTCAAACAGTGGAGCTGCCCGGTCGATGATATCAGCCAACTTGCCGGCAGGCAGGCGGTGCTCGGTGTCATCAGCAACCCATGCTTGAAGGCAGAGGAAGGATGTTTTGCGGAAAGTGGCGCCGCAATCGAAGAAAGTCTTGTCAACGCGCCCCACTTCCGTGATGTGCGCATGCGCGGGAACAAGACCGCCATCCGGCAATACGAACATGAGATTGCAGGTGGAATTTTGTTTGAGATGATCAACAAAAGAACTCGATTTCATAGGGTATTGATTTGGTAAATCTGCCAATCATTATAAACCTGCTAACACGCCGCACAGCGTTTTTGCAGAGATTTGTTTGCGTGAACCAGATCGATGCAACGAAAGAATTCAAGAAAGCACGGGCAGGCAATCTGGTAGAAGACATGAATCCCACGCTTTTCACATTGTAGCAAGCCAGCCCGCTTCATGAGAGCAAGGTGCTTGGAAAGCGTCGTAACATCACAGCCCGCGAGATTCGTAAGATCGTTAACGCATTTTTCCCCGTGCGTGAGGGCATCCATCACAAGAAGGCGAGTAGGATGGGCCATCGCTTTAACTATGATAGACCTATCCTTGGCAGAAAGACGGGATGTTTTGAGATCCATAATTATTTGGCATTTATGCCAAATAATATGCCCTTGGTCAATGGATTTTCTGAATAAAGCAAGCGGCGCATGTGCAAATAAAAAAGCCGTGCAAACCTAGAAACGCTTGGGAGAATTGATTCCAGACTATGAAATTCATTCCCGTCATTTTTTTCTTAATTGCCCTTCCTTTAGTCATGAGTTCCTGCGCGACCTCGCAGAAGGCGCTGGCATCTTCAGGCATAGAGGCCCAAATGGCACAACACGGCGTCCCGGCATCCACTCGAAAGCGGGTCCAATCCGGACGAGTTCTGGATTTTGACGACATCATGAGCCTGACAAAGGCTGAGGTTTCCGACAAAGCCATCGTGGCCTACCTGAAAAGCACCAAAGCCCCCTACAAATTAACCATGGCGCAGCTTGAACAACTCACCAATGCCGGCGCTGGATCTACTCTGATCAACTACCTTGGCCAATCGATCGGATACTATGAGGCCTCGAAACGTAATCAGGTCGGCGGAAGAAAATGGGACCGCCATCCGTATTTCAATAACCCTTTCTTCTGGGGAGCGCCTCCTTTTGATTACGCCTTTCCGGGCGAGTGGGCGGATCCGGGCATGGTTTTTGACACCCTGTGATTCCCTTGCGGATTCTGATACGTCGTGCATTTTAAATCTCTTATGGATGAAGTCCAATTCAGAGTCGGTAACGAAAAACTTATCCGCGTTCTAGATGCAGCCAGCAATCGCCTTCGCTCACTTTTAGCCAAGCAAGGGCGCCCTCAAGGCGCACTTCGAGTCGCGGTGATCGGCGGCGGTTGCTCTGGCCTTCAATACAAGATGGACCTCGTGGATGGCCCTGCGAACCGTGACATCATGGTCGAGTCGAATCAGGTGCGCGTAGTCATCGACCCGAAGAGCGCACTCTTTGTGAGCGGCTCGCAACTCGACTTCAGCGATGACCTCCAGAAAGGCGGATTTAAAGTGACTAATCCCAATGCTGTTGCCCACTGCTCCTGCGGGGAGAGTTTTTCAGCGTGAACGACCATTTTGCCGCACTCGGTCTCGCCCGCGCCGCATGGATTGAGGAGGAGGAGGTCAAATCCCGGCATCACTTGTTCATGGCATCGTGCCATCCGGATAAATCCCACGGCGATGGAGACCTCGCCACTCGTCTAAATGAAGCGCGCCGCATTCTGGAAAAACCCGCCACAAGACTGCGACACCTTTTGGATCTCGAGTTTCCAAACTTTCAATCAACCCAAAAACCGGAACCAAACTGGTATTTATTTTCTCGAACCGCCGAGGCAGCAAGACGCGCCACGAAAGTTGCTTCTGCCCTGAGGTCCGCCACAAGTCCCCTCGCCCGCGCGGTGGCAAGCAGACAGGCCGACGAAACACACAAATTTCTTGCAGCTTTGCAGGGCGAACTCGCACAGCGAGCAACTGACCTCAAAGAAAAAACGAAATCAATCCCTCTGACCGATCCCCAACCATTATCAAACCTTGCCGAGGAGTGGACTTTCTTGAACCGCTGGCAATCCATGATTCACGAAGCGCGTTCGGCGCTGTGAACTTTACCAAACTCAATCCGGCACGATTTCCGTGCCGATGCCTGCATTGGTAAAGATCTCAAGCAGCAAGCAATGTTGAATGTGCCCGCCAATCATGTGAATTTTTCCGACTCCCCGCTCCATGGCAGAGATGGCCGAGAAAACTTTGGGAATCATACCGCCTGCGATGATCTTTTGCTGAATAAGGCTTTTGACCTGCTTAGCAGTGACACTGGGAATGAGGGATTCGCGATCCGAGGCATCGCGCATGATACCCGGTACATCGGTGACATAGATCAGCTTCGCGGCTTGGAGCTCCGCAGCCAAAGCCGCTGCGGCGATGTCGGCGTTGACATTTAAAACAACACCATCCGGCGTCGCGCCAATCGGGCTAATAACGGGAACAATCTCCGCATGCACAGCCTCGCTCACGGCTCCAGCATTCACCTCCTGGGCTTCCCCAACAAAGCCTATATCCACCGTTTCCCCCTCAATGACAGCCTGCTTTTGAAGCTTGCGGGCAATGAAGACATTTTTGCCGGAAAAGCCTTGGGCACGCCCCCCGAATTCATTGATAGTCGAAACGATAGAGGGGTTGATTTCCTTGTCGAGTGTCTCTTCCACGATCTTGATCGCCGTGGCATTTGTGGCCCTGAGGCCCTCGATGAAACGGGCCTGCAAACCGGCATCTTTCATGCGAGCTGTGATCGCCTTGCCGCCGCCGTGGACAAGCACAGGATTGATGCCGACCGCCTCGAGAAAAACGATATCGCGCAGAAATTTATCGACGATCTGTTCTTCCTCCATCGCGGAGCCGCCATACTTGATGACGAAGGTCTGGCCGCGATATTTTTGGATGTAGGGCAGCGCCTCGATGAGGCATTCGGAACGGACTTCAGGTGTGGTGAGCATTAATTTATTCGCCGAGATTCAAACGCACATACTCCTCAGTGAGGTCGGTTGTCCAAACATAGTAGGAACCCTTGCCGAGTTTGAGATCGACTGTGACATTGAAGGATTTTTTAGCAGCGATGGCGCGGAGTTTTTCGAAGGGAGTCTTCGCAGCGATGCCGTTTTTCACGGAAGCGAGCTTGTCATAGAAAATATCGGCCTTCGTGTCATCGACCTTCACGCCGCAATATCCAACAGCATCGAGAATTCGGCCCCAATTCGGATCCCCGCCGGCCCAGGCGCATTTGACGAGCGTGGAGTTGGCGATGGCTTCGGCGGCGATGCGGGCCTCCTTGTCATTGGCTGCGCCAGTGACTTCGACTTCGACAAAGCGCGAAACCCCCTCGCCGTCGCTCACAATCATTCGAGCCAAGGTGCGGGTGACCTCATCCAACGCTTGCGAAAATGCCACCATGTCTGGGGCGCAGGCGCTCAGGCCGTTGGCGAGCAGGATGACCGTATCATTCGTGCTCATGTCGCCATCGATAGTGATGCGGTTGAAAGAATTTGCCACGGAGCGCTTCAACTCGGCCCGAAGAGCGGATTGAGGAATGGCGGCGTCCGTTGTCACCACGCAAAGCATGGTGGCCATGTTCGGATCGATCATTCCCGCGCCCTTGGCAATACCTCCGATCCGGAACGAGCCTTTGGAGGTTTTGACCTCGATGGCATATTCCTTGGCAAAAGTATCGCTCGTCATAATCGCAGCGGCGGAGGCGGTACTTCCGTTGCGGGAGGTCTTCAATGCAGCGATGCCTCTGGCAATACGATCCATTGGCATGGGAACACCGATTCGGCCGGTCGAACAAACGAGGACTTCTTTTTGTTTGAGTCCCAAAAGATCCGCAGCAGCAGCGCACATGACTCGAGCATCTTTGAGACCACCTTCGCCTGTGCAGGCATTGGCATTGCCGCTGTTGAGAATAACAGCCCGGTTTCCGCCTGCCTTGAGATGTTCGGCCGAAACGCGCACAGGCGCGGCTTTGACATTGTTGGTGGTGAAAGTCGCTGCCGAGTTCGCCACAGCTTCGGAGAAGACGACTGCCACATCGTCGCGAGTTACCTTGCCGTTCTTGATTCCACACCCAGCGGCTCCGGCAACAAAGCCCCGTGCGGCGCAGACACCGCCTTTGATTTTTTTGATTTCGATCATAGCAATCCAGCCGTCTCGTCGAGTCCAGCCATGAGGTTGAAGTTCTGCACCGCCTGACCAGCGGCGCCTTTTACCAAATTATCTTCCGCAGAAAGCAGGATCAGCCTGCCCGTGCGGGCATCGAACCTTGCAGAAATGTCGCAGAAATTCGTGCCAGTCACATTTTTCGTGTCGGGGAGACTCTGTGAAACACGAACAAATGGTTCATCAGCATAAGCCGATGCCAGCGCAGGCAGAATGCCTTCACAAGACACCCCCGCCGCGATGCGCGTGAAGATCGTCGTATGGATACCACGCGTCATGGGCGCAAGGTGTGGAGTGAAGGTAATCGCAACCTGCCGCGAAGCCGCCAGTGAAAGCTCCTGCTCGATCTCTGAGAGATGCCGGTGCTTGGGCAATCCATAGGCGCGTAGGCTTTCGTTGCACTCGCCAAAAAGAAGCACTGTCTCCGCCTTACGGCCTGCTCCACTGACCCCGCTGGCACTGGCCACAGTTATATCCCCTGAATCGATCAGACCTGCTTTCAAGAGTGGAACCAGCGGTAACAAAATCGATGTCGGGTAACACCCTGCCGACCCGACAAGTTTGGCCGCGCGGATTGCGTGACGGTGCAACTCAGGCAAACCGTAAACTGCCTCCGGGAGCAATTTCGCAGCAGGATGCTGCTCGCCGTAAAATTCGCGATAAACCTCGGCGTCGCGCAAACGGAAATCTGCACTCAGGTCGATAACCCTCTTCCCAGCCTGCCAAAGCGGTACGGCATACTCAGCTGCTAGTCCATGAGGAAGGGCGAGGAAGAAAAACTCCGCGCCCGAGCCAAGCAGTAAGTCCATCGCAGGTTCGCTGAAAACCAGTTTGGAAAACTCCCCCACCCTGGAGAGGCGAGGCAGCACCTCGCCTGCGGGCTTGCCCGCATGCTGACGAGAGGTCACCGCAACAACTGAGACGTATGGATGCCCCGCCAGAATGGCACAAAGCTCCTCGCCGGAATATCCATTGGCACCGACGATCGCAACTGGAACCTTTCGACTCATAGGAATCAGGCCGCAGCCATCGAGGCAGCACGCGCGAAGCGGGCCAGCGTGCGCTCCTTGCCAAGCACCACAAACATCTCATAAAGGCCAGGGCCAACCGAGCGGCCACTCACAGCGACTCGCGCTGGATGCACCAACTCACCAGTCTTCACTGCCAAGGACTTTGCGGTTTCCTTCAAAGAGGCCTCGAGCGAGGTGTGGGACCAATCCTCGACCTTCGTCAATGCAGCGATCAATGCCTGCAGACGTCCCGCCGCACCCGCTTTTTTCAAAGTTTTTTCGACAGCTTCGGGATCAAAGGCGAACTCCTCCGTGAAGAGGAATCCGATCCAGTCGGGTACATCGCTGAGGTGCTTCACTTTGGGCTTAACAATCGTGAGCGCCGCCAGAAGCGAAGCCTCCGAGCCGTAGGCAATACCCGCTTTGTCCACGAAAGGCTTAGCCAACTCCACAAAACGCTCGAAGTCCATCGAGAGGATATGCTGCCCATTCAGCCAAAAACATTTATCAAGATCAAAAATGGCGTTGCGGCGATTGATTTTATCGATGTCGAACAGCGACAAGATTTCCTCCATGGTGAGCTTCTCGCGATTCTCACCGGGAGACCATCCGAGCAGGCAGAGATAGTTTGCCACGCCCTCGGGAGCGTAGCCATGCTCCATGAAGTAAGTAATGCTCGAACCTCCATCACGCTTGCTGAGCTTTTTGCCCTCGTGATTCAGGATGAGCGGAATGTGGCCGAAGACCGGAGGCTTCTCGCCAAGCGCATTGTAGAGCTCGACGTGCTTGGGCGTGTTCGAAAGATGATCCTCGCCGCGGATCACATGCGTGAGCTTCATTTCGATGTCGTCCACCACATTCACGAAGTGGAAAATAAAAGATCCATCCGGACGCCGGATCGTCATGTCTGGGTGCGTTGCTGGATTTGACATGTCGAACTCAATACGCCCACAGACCATGTCCTCAAGCACCACCGGCTTGCGCGGGGAGCGAAAACGAATCGATCCGCCATCCTCATACACATGGCCACCGGCCTCCAAGCGAGCGAGGTATTTGGCATAAATTTCCGACCGCTCACTCTGGCGATAAGGACCATAATCCCCGCCGATGTCCGGGCCCTCATCCCAATCGAGACCCAGCCATTTCAGCCCGTCATAAATAACCTGATGAGCCTCCGCCGTATTACGTTTCTCATCCGTATCTTCAATCCGGAGAATAAACCTCCCTCCATATCGGCGGGCGTAGAGCCAGTTGAAAAGAGCCGTGCGAGCGCCTCCCACATGAAGATAACCAGTCGGTGAAGGAGCAAATCGTGTGCGAACAGTCATCCGCACACGAAAAGGGATTTCACACGGGAACTCAAGAGAGGAAAAAAACATCCCGCAGGCGCGGACCAAAAATTTGGACGATCGTCCAAATTTTTGGTTTGCGCTCCAGACACCAAAGGCTACTCCAAGCGATATGAAACCAAAGACGGAGTTGTTTCTCTATACCTTGATGTGGGGCCTCAACATCATGGCGCGCCCCACTTTTAGTTCGATGAACCAATCTTTCGAAGGCTGGGCCTGGCAGAACCGACTCTTGAGACGGATTCAGCGCCTCGAGAACGAGGGACTTATTTCACTTGATGAAAGCGTTGGTGAAAAAACAATCTCCCTCACGCAAGAAGGAAAACTCCTCGCAATCGGCGGCTTCGACCCCGACGCCTTGTGGAACTCCGAATGGGACGGCAAGTGGAGGATCATCACTTTCGACCTCCCCGAATCGCAACGCAAAGCCAGGCACGATCTCAGGCTCACCCTGCGCCACCAAAACTTCGGTTGCCTCCAACGCAGCATCTGGATCACCCCCCATCAACTGGATGCGAGCCTTCGTCAAAAAGGCCTCCAGCTTAAAAGCCAAAAAGGATTCGCCATCATCGAAGGTGTCTTCCTGGGTGACGCAGGTAGCGAATCCATCGTCAAAAGCGCGTGGGACTTTGCAAAGATCAACAAACTCTACACCCGCCACGCCGAAATGCTTAAAAGTGCCCCCAAACAAAAATGCGCGGAGACAGAATTCAACGATTGGGCATCGGAGGAATTGAAACTCTGGCATGAAATCCTGCACAGAGACCCGTTCCTCCCCCGGCAACTTCTTCCTAAAGGCTACAAAGGCATCAAAGCGCGGAATGAAAGACTGAAAGTGCTCGGCACTCTCAACAAGGTCTTCACAAAAAAGTAGCCCCCTCCAACTCGTCAAAGGCGAAACGCCTCGTGTTGGGGTCTTCATCACTACCACGAATGAACCAAAAAATTGGACGATCGTTTAAACTTTTGGCCACCAGTAAAGCAAGGCCTGATCTGCATCAGAGCTCGAGAGATCACAAATTTTTGGTTTTCTGCGGCACTTTTGAGCCCATTTTTTTGGACGATCGTCCATTTTTTTTGGCGCTCAATAGGACTGGAGGTAGCGGTTGGCGGGCGGGGGG
>JBIJCR010000181.1:0-2717 GCA_044344595.1 Terrimicrobiaceae bacterium | reverse complement strand
GTGGCCGCAATCGAGCCAGACCCGCGGCCGGTGGCGACGGATCGCCGCCACGTCGACGGTTTCAGCGACGAGCTTCACATGCGCCGGCGCTCCGTCGACCTCGCGAATGGCTCCCTCGGATCGCGCCAACGGCTGCGTGGCCTCGTGCCCGGCCATGGCCTCGAACCGCGTGAGCACCTTCCTGCCGGCCGAGGCGGAAAGCACGCGGCCGGCGCGGGAAAACAGTTTCATGCCGTTGTAGGCCGCGGGATTGTGGCTGGCGGAAATCTGGATGCCGCCGGCGGCCGTCGCCTCGCGGACGACGATGCCGACGGTCGGTGTTGCCGCGATGCCGCAGTCGATCACGTCGCGGCCGACGCCCGTGAGGTAGTCGCGGATCGCCGCGAGGAGCAACGGGCCCGACTCGCGGCCGTCACGGCCGATCACGATCGGCCCCGGCGGGAGGGTCTCGGCGAAGGCGGCGGCATAGCGTACGGCGACCTCCGTCGTGAGGCTCTCACCTACGATGCCGCGCAATCCCGACACGCTCACGATCAATGTGTCTGCCATATGGAGCCGCAGAGTATAAAACCGGCCTGGGAAACCGCCCACCTCGCATCCCCGTGGAGTTTTGCCGATGCCCTCGTCCGCCCCTGAGACCGCCCGTCGCCTCGACGCCGTCGCCGCGGCCCACGCCGCAGGTTCGATCACCGATCATTCCGCCACCACGATGCGTGCCTGGCTGACGGAGCCGCGGTATGCCGAGTTTGCGGCCGATCTGGCGGCGCTCGTCGACCAGGGCCGTTGGAAGGAACTCGACGACGTCTATTGGACGGTGATCCCGTTCGGCACCGGCGGCCGCCGCGGCATGATGTTTCCGGTCGGCTCCAATGCCATCAACGACCGCACGATCGGCGAAAGCGCGCAGGGCCTGGCCGACTACGTGCGCACGGTGATGAAGCCGGGCGAGACTCCCACCTGCGCGATCGCCTACGACACGCGGCACCGCTCCGAGCACTTCGCGAAGCTCTGCGCCGAGGTGCTGCTGGCGGCCGGCTTCAAGGTCTTTTTCCTGCGCGGCTTCCGCAGCACGCCGGAGCTCTCCTACGCCACGCGCCACACGAACAGCACCTGTGGGATCATGGTGACGGCCAGCCACAATCCGCCGAGCGACAATGCCGTGAAGGTCTACTGGGCGGGTGGCGTGCAGGTGCTCCCGCCGCACGACAAGGGCATCATCGACCGCGTGATGACGGTCGATGCGGTTCGCCGCGAGTCGTTCGAAGCGGGCGTGAAGAGCGGCCGTGTGCAGTTCGTCGAGCAGGAGATCGACCCGGCATTCGTGGCCGCGGTGCTCGAGCAGGCCTCGCCGGGCCCGCGCGACGTGTCAATTCTCTACACGCCGCTCCACGGCGTGGGTGCGAGCGCCGTGGTGCCCGTGCTCGCAGGCGCCGGCTTCGCGAAGCTGCGGCTCTACGGACCGCAGGAAAAGCCCGATGGCGACTTCCCCAACGTCCCGGGGCACGTGGCCAACCCCGAAAACCCCGCTGTGCTCACCGGCCCGATCGACGAGGCGAAGTCCCGCGGCGACGACCTCGTGATGGCGAGCGACCCCGACTGCGATCGGCTCGGCGCCGCCGCACCGCTGACGGCGAAGCCGGGCGCCGAGTGGAAGACGTTCACCGGCAATCAGATCGCCGCCCTGCTCGCCGACTGGGTGCTCTCGAGCCGCCAGAGCCGCGGCGTTCTCGCGGCCACCGATCATGTGATCACGACGCTCGTGACCACCGGCCTGATCCGGCGGATCGCCGAGTCCTACCGTGCGACGACGGTCGACACGTTGCAGGTGGGCTTCAAGTGGATCGGCCAGGCGATCGACCAGACCGGCCCGCGCCACTTCGTCTTCGGCTGCGAGGAATCGCACGGCTATCTGGCAGGCACGCACGTCCGCGACAAAGACGCGAGCGTCGCAGCGCTCCTGCTCGCCGAACTCACCGCGAGCCTGAAGGCCGCGGGCAAGACGCTTCACGAGAAGCTCGACGAGCTCTTTTGTGCGCACGGCTGCCACCTGGAGCGTCAGGTGGCGATCACGCTGCCGGGTGCCAGCGGCATGGATCGCATGAAGGAGATCATGGCGGCGCTGCGGTCGAAGCCGCCGGCGAAGCTTGGCGGACTCGAGGTCGTCCGCACCCGCGATTACGGCGGCCTCACGACATCCACTCCGGGCACGCCGCCCGTCCCGTTTTCCGGTGCCAAGGGCGACCTCGTGATCTTCGATCTGGCGGGCCTGCCCGACGCCGGCTCGGGATCCGCCGGCCACTTCCCGGCGCTCGGCAACGCGGTGGCGGCCCGGCCCTCGGGCACGGAACCGAAGATCAAGTTCTATCTATTCACGGCCGCAGCCCCGTGTAGCTACGCAGAATTGCCGCAGGTGAAGGCCTCACTCACCGCCCGCCTCGACGCGCTCGAAAAAGACCTGCGGGCGCTCGCGGGTGTGTGACAAAAGGTGTCACCCTACAATTTGTCCGTGGACGCGCCCCCCGACAAGACCTCCGAGACCACGCCTGCCGACACCGATGCCGTGGCGGCCGCCCGCGATCGGTCGCTCGCGGCGGAGAAGGTGAAGTCGTTCCCGCAGACGCCCGGCGTGTATCTCATGAAAGATGCCGCGGGCCGCGTGATCTACGTCGGCAAGGCGAAGAACCTGCGGGCGAGAGCGGGGAGCTACTTCCTCAAGG
>JBIJCR010000014.1:0-31763 GCA_044344595.1 Terrimicrobiaceae bacterium | reverse complement strand
CTCTAGCGGGTCATTCAAACGACTCAATGCGGCAAGGCGCTGACTTTCATCGAAAAAGGAAACTTGGTATGATTTCATCAAAAAGATACTCAGCAATAAGCGTGCCATTTACATGATAGAAAAAGGGTTGCTATTTTTCAAACCGCCCATAAATAGTCAGCCCTGAAAAACCCTCACGCTGGTCGCGGCGATTAGAAAGCGCGAAATTCTCGCGGCAAATTTTTGATTGCTGAAACAAGCGCAAAATGGACCTGCCTCATCCAGAGGCTCAGGGCTCGAGACCACTGCGGCAAAAAGCAGGTGGATCGCATCACCGGATTGGCGTTAAAAGGAAGTTGCAGCCCGATCGGAAGTCGCTTTTCAGATACCAGATTCGTGTTTCAATCGCCGCCCGTCTGCGAAATCGCGCTTTCGCCTTTCGTTTCTCATAAGCAGTGGCGCTCTTCTTTAGTCTATTGGGCAGCGCAAAACCTCATAACAGGAGGGATCGTGCCCCCTGATTGCGCTGCTGTGATGCAGGCATCCGTTGTGTGAATAGCATTCAGGTCATGGCCGAAATTCACCGGCACGTTTTGCTCTGCGACCATTTCTTTAAGGATTTTTTGGGTGACATGCAGTTTTAACATCCAAGCAAAATCCTCCGCGTAGTGTTTTTCTGCACTGCGAAAGAACTCCACTGCCAGGCCATCGATGATAATTTACTGCCTGTCCGTGTCGGTGTGCCCGAGTCTACCCGAGAGCCTTCGCGCAAACATTTTTGCGCGACTCCAATAAATCCACGCTTGCGCCTTGCGTGGCAGCAGAAATGGCCTCATCAAAACTACGGTAGCTGCTCCATAAAGATTACATGCAAACGGTTTGCGAATGCGCAGCAGAGGAACGAAACCGCACAAATCAAAACACACATCCAGAGCCTACCAAAAGACCCCATAAAGACAGATCGTTAGAACAACAATGGCGATGCCGATGATTTTAGCGGATCGCGAAGATTCCAGTTTGATCAAATCTGTTGTTGGCAAAACCACTGGTTTCGCCATGGGCTTGAGGAAAGTGATTGCTCCAAGCACAAGAACCACCAAACCAAAGCAGATCGCCATGCGGTTGAGGAATGCCATTTCTGGAGCAATAAACCATTTCAAGGCTCCGTAGAGGACAACATTGAGCACGATCCCAAGCCAACCAAGATAGCGCGGTGCTCTCGGAATCAGGAATCCAAAGAGGTAAACCGCCAGAATCCCGGGACTGATGAAGCCTTGGAACTCTTGGATGAAATTGAATATTCCACCGAATGCGGGGTTGGACAGGCTTGGAGCAATCACGCAGGCAATCAGCACGAAGAGGAGGGTGAAACCCCGCCCGGCAAGAACCAGAGCGGACTGCGAGGCGTTTTTATGAACCTTGTTGTAGAGATCCATGGTCGCGATGGTCGCTGCGGAATTCAGCATGGAGGCGAGGGATGAGACGACAGCGCCGAAGATGGCAGCGAGAACGAACCAAGTGATGCCCGGCTTAAGCAATTCCCGAAGGAGCGTGGGAAATGCCGCATCGTAGTCATAACCAATGAGCTTATTGCCCTGCGGAGCGCCCGTTGTGAGGAGCTTGTTATTGGCATTAAAAAGATCGAACGCACTGGCATTCGGGGCAAGCTCAACGGATTTTCCAACCAGCGATGCGTTGTGACGAAGTACCGCAGCAGCTTCAGTGGGCTCTGTGAGAGCGAAATTCTCCGTGAAGGGATAAACCAACGCGCTTCCAGATTCGATGGCGGACATGGCAGATTGGTTTTTGCGGGAAGCCTCGGCGCGTAGTTCGTCGCTGAAGAGGTTGAAACAAAGAATGCCGGGGATCACGACAATGAACGGAATTAAAAGCTTGAGCGCGGCGGCGAAGACAATGCCGCGCTGGCCCTCGGCGAGCGATTTGGAGCCGAGCGTGCGTTGAACGATGTATTGATTCAGACCCCAGTAGAAAAAGTTCGGAATCCAGAGCCCGATGAGAAGCGCCGTCCATGGAATACTGGGATCGCTGGCCGGGCGGATCATGTGCAGTTTGCCACCGGAGAGATTTTCGCCAGGCATGGCTTGAGCCTCGCCGTCACGGCCCGAATTGAGAAGCTGGAAACGCTCCCAGGCTCCGGCTTTTTCAATGTCCTGCAGGGTCGCGGAGGAGTTGGCGACCTTTGTGGTGAGAAGTTCGGCGGGATCTGCCTTGCCCAACGCGGAGAAAGCAAGCCACATGACGACCGCTCCGCCGAGAATGAGCGATGCGCCCCAGACCAGATCGGTCCAGGCACAGGCCTTCAGTCCGCCGATGAGCACATACATTGCGGCCGAGATGCCAATGACCCAGCAACCGACAGTGACCGAACCGAAATCAAGGCCGAGTAGCGATTGGCCTTGAAAGAAAACCGATACGACCTTGGCGCCTGAATAGATGACGGAGGCCGTCGGCACGCCCACCAAAATGACAAGCGTCGCAAGAGCCATGACAAGGCGTGAGAATGGGCCGTATCGATACTCCAGAAACTCTGGAATCGTGTAGATGCCGCAGCGCAGGAGCTTCGGCAGAAAGACGAATGCCACCACCACCAACGTGATCGCAGCCATCCATTCATAAGAGGCGATCGCCATTCCCAACCAATCCGCTGCCGCGCCCGACATGCCGACGAATTGCTCGGTCGAGATGTTTGCGGCTATTAGGGAAAAACCGACGAGCCACCATGGGAGTCCCCTCCCCGCAAGGAAATAACCCGCCGCTCCACCAGACTCTTGGTTGCCGGCAGTGGACTTTTCGCCTTGGTAAATGCCGAGGGAAACCACTCCAATCACAAAGACGAGGAACAGGATAATGTCCAAAGTGGACATGGGATTAGGTGAAGCGGACGATAAGAGCAGGGGAAGAGTTTGAAATATCATGGATGAGTTTGAATGTTTCGAATTTCGGAACCGCCAGTCCAGCACTCTTTGGCCGGGCTGAGTTCAAATTGTGTCGCACGATTTCCAAGATCACCTCCAAGGAAACCGCAGTACAAAAACAGCAGTTCAGCGGTGATATATTTACACTGCAGGCGTCTCCATAATGTGATCTTTCCTTCGCCACATGTCCCCATACACACTCCATGCTTTCCATTTCGGCTTTCCCTTGGCTTGCCAATATGGCGTCCTCTGTAGCTTCCGAACTCCCTTTGCCGTTTCCTGCACCCTGGGTGTTGTTATCCCTTGCTGGCCATCACCCCGTTCTCTCTCCGCTTGGCACGCATCTACAATACCCCGCCTTAGGAGCATTCAGTAATTCCAGCACCCAACTCCACAGCTGAAGCCAGAAGATCTCGATGTGCGGCGCCTGCATGAACCGATGGAAAAACCTCTCAATCGCATCCTCGCCCGGAAAGGGCCTCAGCCGCGAAGCAGTATCTAATCGGGGGGAAGACAAGATCGAATAAGACGGCAGAAGAGCGTTCGCTCTTCTGCCGTCTAGCTTTCATTTGAAATAAATAACGCTTACCGGTAGAGGGGGCCGAAGTTTTGGCAGGCTCGGAAATCGGCGGATTCGGCGTCAGCCGTTCCAAACGCAGCCCATGCAGCCGGGCGGAAGATTTTTGACCCGTTGAGGTTATGCATGTATACAGGGATGCGGAGTATGCTGGCGAGGGCGATGAGGTCGGCTCCGATATGGCCGTGGCTCATGACGCAGTGGTTGGCTCCCCAGTTGTTCATAACGCTGTAGGTGTCCCGGAAGGCGCCCTGACCGGTTAGGCGTGGAACGAACCATGTGGTCGGCCAGGTCGGGTTGGTGCGTTCTTCGAGGATGCGGTGCGTTTTTTCGGGCAGCGAAACGGTTTCGCCTTCGGCAATCTGAAGGACTGGGCCAAGACCTTGCACAAGGTTAAGGCGGTAGATGGTCGAGGGCATGCCGCCGCGTGTGGCGAAGCGTGTGCTCCAGCCGCCACCCGGGAAATACTCGGTGATCGAGGGATGCCAGGTGGTGGCTTTGAGGCAGGCGTTCATCTCGGCATTGGTGATGTCCCAGTATGGCTTCATGGCCGGCACACCGTTGAGGTTCTGCTCGCCGCAACCATCGAGGGCGGCTGGGCCGGAATTGATCAGGTGCAGCAGACCATTCGCGGCTGCTGGAGGAACATCGCTCCCGGTTACGCGGGCGATGGCATCGGGGCTCCAGTAGGTACGCAGATCGGCAAAGATTTGTGCGGTGTTGGTGAGGAGCCAACCGAAGAGCATGGCGGCGCCGTTCAGGGCATCATTTTCTGTTGCGACGATGTAGGGGGCGCGGCGACCGTTCCAGTCGAACGAGGAATTCAAAATCGCTTCGAGGAAGTCGCCGTTCGGCATATGGTCGGTCCACTGGCGCTGGCCTTGGAATCCTGAGGCGATGGCGTAATGGCCTTGGGCCTCCTCGCCGAAGCCCGTCTTGGCGAGCTTGGGATTTCCAACCATGAGGTCGCGGGCGATGAGAGCCATCTTCACGCTGGTCTCCCACTCGGAGTCGAGTTGTTTGCGGGAGCGTTTTTTTCCAGCGCCATTCCAGTCCTTGCCTTCCTTGCAGTTGGCTTTGACCCATTTCATGGCCTTATCGAATTCAGCTTTATCGAAGATGCCGCGTTCGATGCGGCGGATGAATTCGGTCATGTCAACCGACTCAACGCGCATACCGAGCCACTGCTCGAAGAGTGAGGGATCAACGATGGAACCGGCGATGCCCATGGATGTGCCGCCCATGGCCAGGTAGGCACGGCCACGCATCGTCGCTGCGGCAAGGCCGGCGCGGGCGAAGCGCAGGAGTTTCTCTTCAACATCGGGAGGAATGGTGTTGTCACCCGCGTCTTGGACATCCCGGCCATAGATGCCGAAGGCTGGCAGACCCTTCTGGGTGTGTGCGGCAAGCACGGCAGCTAAATAAACGGCGCCCGGACGCTCGGTGCCGTTGAACCCCCAGACCGCTTTAGGCGTGAGGGGGTCGGTGTCCATCGTCTCGGAGCCGTAGCACCAACAGGGAGTGACAGTGAGTGAGACTCCAACATTTTCGCGGCGGAATTGATCGGCACACGCAGCTGCTTCGCGGATGCCGCCGATGCAGGTATCGGAAACAACACACTCCACGGCCTCACCGGTTGGATGGCGAAGCTTAGAGGTCAAAAGCGCGGCCGTGTTCTTGGCCATGGCCATGGTTTGTTTTTCGAGGGATTCGCGAACGCCGCCGAGGCGGCCATCAATGGTCGGACGGATGCCGATTTTAGGGAGGTTGGTCATAGGTGGAGTTTTAAGAATTAGGTTTTAAGTTTCCGATTTGTTAAGCGGTTTTGGCGATTTGAGCGCGGCGATAGTGTTCATCGGGGCGATTGTCTATTCGGTCACTGACAGTTTCCGGCAGGAAACGTGGACCGCCTATGGCGAGCGTGGTGCAAAGGATGCGCGCCCACTTGTCGAGCATGAGGAGGATGTTGAAAACCTCGGTGTCGCTCGCGCCGAGGGCCACAGGACCGTGGTTTTCGAGGAGAATAACTTTGGGAGCGGCGCCGTGGGTTGCCATGTGCCGGCGAAGGGAGGTGCGGACACTGCGGGCGAGTTCCAAACCGGGATCGATGTATGGCACAACGGCGAGGTGGCGTCCGCAAACGACGATGGCATCGGGGAAGATGTGTTTGAGAAATGGAGCCGCGCCGTGGGTGGAGGCCAAGATGGAAAGCACGGACTCGGCGTGGCAGTGGCCAACCCACTTCGCGCCACCTTCCGAGAGACAGATGGCGTGCATGAAGGTTTCCACCGATGGAAGCTTGGATACCGGATCAACCCGAGAAGCCTCCAGAAGTGCTCGCACGCCGGAGTCGGTGAGTGCGGAATCATCGAGAGCAGCGAGAGCGGTCTCCATGCGAACGCGGGTTAGGCCGTTTACGTCGAGGGTGGAGAGGCTGGAGCCGGAGGCTTTCACGAGAAAAGTGCCGTCGCCGAGATCAGCACTGGTATTACCCTCGCCAAGGATCGCTAGGCGGCGTTCCTCCTTGCCAATATCGTGTGAAAGTTTGATGAGGCTATCGAGGATTTTTTGCATTTTTAGATTTTGGATTGGGAAATGACCGACGTTGACTTAGGCGAACCGCCGAGTTTGCTCCAGAAAAACCCGTAGGCCCCCACGCATAAGAAACAGCAAAGAGGAACGATGAAGCTGAGCGAGACATTCGAGATGTCGGCAATGTGTCCCATGAGCCTGGGCATGATTGCCCCACCCATGATCGCCATGACGATAAAGGACGATGCCTTTTTCGCACCATCCCCCAGCCCGGAAATTCCCAAGGCAAAGATGGTCGGGAACATGATCGACATAAAAAAATAGGCAAGGAACACGCAGACTGTGGATGCCCAACCGAGCCGCAGCATCACGCAGGCGCAGAGGAGAACATTCACCGCTCCGTAAATTCCGAGGACGGTGTGAGCGGAAAATTTTTTCACGACACCCGCGCCAATGAATCGACCTGCGAGGAAACAGGCGAACCCGACGGATGCCAGCGTCGAGGCCGTGGCATTGCTCACTGGAACCGGCGGTTGAGTAGTCATGTAGTTGATGAAATACGCAAAGATGCCGGACTGAGCGGCCACATAGAAGAACTGGGCCAGCGTCGCTCCCGAAAAATGAGGCCGCAACCAGATTGATTCAGAGGACATTTTTTCCAATCGGAGAAACATTCCCAACGAAAGCCCCAAGAGAACAGCGGCCGTGGTTCCTGCAAAAACAGGAAGGAACAGATGCTCTGAGAATATCGAGGCAATAGCCGATGCGATCATTCCAATGGAAAGGGACAGCACGGCGAGATTCAGCCAGAGGAAAATTCCAGCCATGCGGGGATAGGCACTCCCGCCACTCACATCATCGATCCCCTCGGCAGGCCGGTGTTCATCGGATTTGAGGTCCGGCATAGGAGCTTTGGCAAAAACCAAAACGAGCAAAAGCACAACGACGGCAACACCAGCGTATGGCATCCAAAGTGTTTCCGAGCCCGTGCTCTTGCCGCTCGCGTCGGTGGAGTAAAAAAACATCGCACCGGCAATCGGCCCTAAAATCCAACCGATGCCATTGCATGATTGCGCGAGATTGATCCGCGTGGCGGCAAAATCGGGGGCTCCGAGAACAGTTGTGTAAGGATTTGCCACTGCTTCCAGAAAGGTGAGTCCCGCTGCAATCAAACACACGCCGAGCAAAAAGGCCCAGAACTGTGCGATCTGGGTTGCTGGAATAAACCACAAACCTCCCACGGCCACCATGAGAAGACCGGCAATGATGCCCCCGCGATAGCCAAGTTTCGTCGCCAACCATCCAGCCGGGAGCGCCATGAGAAAATAGCCGAGATAGTGGGCAAATTGAACCCATGCCGATTGCGACAGTGTGAGATGCAACTCCTCCTGGAAATGCTTGTCCATGACATCAATCATGCCGTTGCAAAACCCCCATAAGAGGAATAGAGAGCTGACCAGTGCAAACGTTAGAAAGTGATTGCGGCCATCGGCAGTGTGAAAGAGAGAATTTTTGTTCATAAAAAAAGGGGGATGGTTTCAACCAAAAAGCTGTCGGGCCCTACCAACATTGGCGAGCCGATTTTTAAGGCTATACCAGTCACAAATCTTCTTTCCCTCATATTTCATAGGCATATTCCGGCGATGAAAGTTCCAGTTGAGATTCCTTGTTCGAACGGAATATTATGGATTCTTCATGAAACGAATTTTCTCAGCCCTGCTTCTCGGTTTGACAATCACCTCCCTCTCAGCGACAGACACTGCCTCCATGCAAGACATCCGCATCATCGTTAACACCAATAAAGGCCCTATCGAGGCCACACTCCAACCTTCGGCAGCACCCGTGACAGTGGCGAATTTCCTGAATCTCGCCAAACGCGGTTACTACAACGGTATCACCTTTCACCGCGTGATCCCACAGTTTATGATTCAAGGCGGCGATCCAACCGGCACCGGCCGTGGAGGTCCAGGCTACCGCTTCGAGGACGAAGTGAACTCCGGACTCAAGCACGACAAACCAGGCATCTTCTCCATGGCGAATGCGGGTCCAGGGACAAACGGGAGCCAGTTTTTCATTACCCATGTGCCCACTCCGCACTTGGACGGACGCCACACGGTCTTCGGCTTCACCACGAAAGGTCAAGATGTGATCGACTCAATCCGCATGGGCGACACGATCGAAAAAATAGAAATACTTGATCCCACCGACGCACTCTTCGCTGCCAAGAAAAAACGCATCGACGAGTGGAATGCGGTTCTCGACAAGCAATAGTTCGCGCAAGCCGGTTTCTAAAGTGAAAGGCGGAGTTCAATAGACATCCGCCTTTTTCATTTCTAGGAAAACGGGGGTGGAAAACAGGGGCTGCCTCAGAGGACAAGGCAACCAGCGCCAGATTTGCAATAGCCAATGCCTGTGCCAAGGATGCGGAAGCTGGCGTATTGTACACACGCCGTCGTGCCGACGCGAAATCCTCGCCCCCGACAGAATAGCCCAAGCCAGACTTGCTCATATTTGCTCGAAACGGGCCGAGGTTAACAGATTTGCTGTAGTAGTGACCTCACGAGTGACACCATCTCTCGGACCTTGTTCCCTTCCCGGCGGAAGTGTTGGCGCGCCGTGCAAATACACTGGCAAGGGATTGCAGCTGCAGAGACATAAACGGAAGGAGCCTGATTGAGGCGTGAATTAGTGTCAACATGGTGGAGACACGGCCATAACCTCTTCCATTCATGTGTAAAGGCCAACCAGTTAGGATATCCGTGCCTAACTGGAATATTTATGGTTGCTTGACCTCCAACCGCGCAGCGTCAGTGCTCGGTCGCCTTCTCGGCTCCGAGGCCGGTATTGGCCCGGACTTGGAGCTCGGTGAATTTATCCTCGGATGGAATCTCCTTGGAAAGAAGGGTGCCGATGATGGCTGCTAGGAAACCAATGGGAATACTGACGAGCGCTGGGTTTTTCAGCGGAAAAACGGCGTGTTCCTTCATGATGTCGGGACTCAGCAGGATGAGAATGATGCTGGAAGCCAGTCCCGCATAGAGACCTGTTACCGCACCGGCCGTGTTGAAGCGTTTCCAGAAGATCGAGAAGACGAGCACGGGCAAATTTGCGCTGGCGGCTACCGCAAAGGCAAGGCCGACAAGAAAGGCCACATTCACAGTCGGGCCGAGGACAATGGCTATCAGGATGCCCAGGGCGCCGACGACAAAAGCCGTGATCCTGGCCACGCGAACCTCAGCTCCGGCTTGGTGTTCCTTGCCGTGGTGAATGACATTGGTGAAAAAATCATGTGCGAAACTTGTGCTGGCACTGATGGTGAGGCCAGCGACAACGGCGAGAATGGTTGCGAAGGCCACGGCGCTGATGAAGGCGAAGAAAATTTCGCCGCCGAGTTTTCTGGCGAGCTCCGGAGCCGCCATGTTTGTTCCTCCGTGGGCTGCGACATAATCAGGCCCCATGAGACTTGCAGCGCCGAAGCCGAAGAATGTGGTCATGATGTAGAAAAGGCCAATGATGATCATCGCCCATACCACACTCGCACGAGCCGTCTTGGCATCGGGCACGGTGTAGAAGCGAATGAGGATGTGGGGCAGGCCTGCCGTCCCGAACAACAGGGCCATGCCGAGGGAGATTTGATCCCACGGATTTTTAAAAATCAGCCCGGGCGTAAGAAAATCGCGAACGATTTTTTCACCATCCGGCCCGGTGGAGGAGATGGCCGAGAGCGAGGAAAAGAATTTGCCAATGTCGAACTGATACTCGCGAAGCACGAGCACGGTCAGAAATCCACTGCCAGTCATGAGGAGCACCGCTTTGATGATCTGCACCCATGTTGTGGCCAACATTCCGCCGAAAACCACATAGACGACCATCAGCAATCCCACCCCGACCACAGCAACCTCGTAGGTCACCCCCGGAATCAACTGGCGCACAAGCACGCCGGCTCCGACCATTTGGGCGATCATGTAAAAAATAGAAACCGTCAGCGTGCTGAGCGAGGCCGCAGCTCGAACCGGACGTGGGCTGAGGCGGTAAGCCAGCACGTCGGCCATCGTGTATTTTCCGGCATTGCGGAGGGGTTCGGCTACGATGAAGAGGACTGTGAGGTAGGCCACAAGAAAACCGACAGAGTAGAGGAACCCATCGTAGCCGTTCATAGCGATCATCCCGGCGATGCCAAGAAAACTGGCTGCACTCATATAATCACCCGCCACGGCGAGTCCGTTTTGCCACCCAGTGATGCGGCGTCCTGCGGCAAAATAGGCGCTGGCTCCACTCGAGTGGCGGGCACTGAAGTAGGTGATGATGAGCGTGGCCGCCACAAAGACGAGGAACATCCAAAGCGCGGTGTGATCGCTCGCTGCGGTAGCAGTGATAAAAAGAAAGTCCATATCAGTGCTCCGAGGAGTATCCGAATTTGGCGAGAAGCGAGCGCTCGCTGCGATCCCAACCGGTGGCGGCGATCACGTAGATGAGTGCCAGAATCCAAGCCATGAAGAACTGCGATAGCGCAAAGAGATAGGCAATATTCACATCGCCCCAGACTTTTTGCTGCATGAAATCGGGAAACCAACCAACTCCAACTGGCAGAGCAAAATAGTAAACGACAAAAAATAGTGTCGCAGGTACGACCAGCTTGATTTTACGTCGGACGAGAGCCTTGAAATCGGCATCCCGCGAGATGGCATTCCAGTCAGGATCGGGTTGAGTCGGATTGGATGAAGTGGAGTCGGGGTGGCTCATCGAGGAATCTTCTACCGCCCGAGCAGCAGGGAGTCGAGGGGAAATGCCACCCGTCGAAGCAGCAATGGAGTCCAAATTTTCAACGGCACAGCGGGAGTTCTGAGCATGATTATTGGTTAGGATGCGGGATAAGAGGCGTGAAACAGGCCGGTCTGGAGTTTGTTGTCCAGACCGGGTGTTAGAAGGAGTCGAGCTTTAGACCAGCGGATCAACCGTGACCCATTTGCGCTCCGCCCAGCTCTTGAGGCCGAGTTCGGCGAATTGGACGCCTTTGGCTCCGCGCAGGAGATCCCATGGGAAGGGTTCGTCGAGAACGAGGTGACGCAGGAAGAGTTCCCACTGGATTTTGAAGGCGTTGTCGTAGGTTTCCTGATCGGGGACTTTGGACCAGCCTTCAAAGAAGTTGATGGGCTGCGGAATGTCGGGGTTCCAGGTCGGGCGCGGGGTGTTGCCGTAGTGCTGAATCCAGACATCGCGGAGGCCGCAGACGGCAGAACCTTTTTCACCATCGACTTGAACCGTGAGGAGGTCGTCTCGTCGCACGCGAGTCACCCATGAGGAGTTGAAATGAGCGACAACTCCGCCTTCGAGTTCGAAGGTGGCATAGGCGGCGTCATCCGCCGTGCATTTGTATGGTTTGCCCTGCTCATCAACGCGCTCGGCGATATGGGTGGCGCCGTAGCAGCTCATGGCCTTGGGTTCGCCGAAGAGATTTTCGAGCACATATTGCCAGTGGCACAGCATGTCTACGATAATGCCGCCGTCATCTTCCTTGCGGTAGTTCCAGCTGGGGCGCTGTGCGGGGATGGTGTGGCCTTCAAAAACCCAGTAGCCGAATTCACCACGAACGCTAAGGATTTTTCCGAAGAATCCGGTTTGGATGAGGCGCTTGAGTTTGACAAAGCTGGTGAGCCAGAGTTTGTCCTGCACGACGCCGTTTTTGACTCCGGCTTTTTTGCAGAGGTCATGCAATTCCAGCGCGGTCTTGGAATCCACAGCGATCGGTTTTTCGCAGTAGATATGCTTTCCGGCGGCAACGGCCTTGCGCACGCCATCCGCGCGGCGACCGGTGGTCTGTGAGTCGAAGTAAACGGTGTATTCGGGATTCGCAAGTGTCTCGTCGAGGTTCGTGCTCCACTTCGTCACGCTGGTGCGCGCGCAGAGTTCGCGGAGTTTGCTTTCGCTGCGTCCGATGAGAATAGGGTCGGGCATAATGACTTCATCCGGCCCGATACGAAGGCCGCCCTGCTTGATGATCGCGTCAATCGAGCGGATGAGATGTTGGTTTGTGCCCATGCGTCCAGTGACGCCGTTCATGATGATGCCGATGCGGTGTGTTTTCATAATTTGGTTTTTAAGTTTGGGATTTGTAGGCGGTGATGATGTCGGAGAGGAACTCGTCCTGATCGCGGGCCCAGTGGCGGTTGGAGAAAATTTCGACTTCGATCGAACTGGAGAAGCCGGCTTGCTCGACCATGGCGCGGATGCCACGAATATCGATGCAGCCTTCACCCATGAGTCCTCGGTCGTTGAGAAAATCTTGTGTGGGCGTGAGCCAGTCGCAGACATGGAATCCGATGATGCGCTTGCCGGCGCGGCGGATTTCCTGCTCCAGATGTGGATCCCACCAGATGTGGTAAACATCAGCCGCGATACCCACCCAGGCGTCTCCGAGTTGATCGATCATGTCATTGCATTGGCCGATGGTGTTCACCGCGCTGCGGCAATCCGCGTACATCGGGTGGAGTGGTTCGATAGAAAGCTTCACGCCAACGGACGAGGCATGGTCGATGCAGGCGGCGATGCCTTCCGTGATCTGGCAGCGGTTTTCCGCGAGGCTGAGTTCGGGTTTTGCACCGCAAACGAGAACGACCTGCGGAGCGCCCACAGCGGCGGCTTCATCCAAGGCGCGGCGGTTGTCGTCAAGGGCGGTCTGGCGTTCCTCCGGAGTGAGGCCGGGGAAAAAGCCACTGCGAACAAGTGAGACGGCCTTTATTCCGTGATCATCCAAAAGAGCACAGGACTCCGTGAGAGAGCGCCCCTCAAGCCATTGACGCCAGAGGCCAACTCCACGAACTCCAGCACGCGAGTATTTTTCGACAGCCGTGGGGAGATCCCATGGCTTGGTGGTCATCGTGTGAATCGCGAGACGATCGAAATTTTCCATAGAAATCAGGCGAAGAAGGTAAGGTAGGGCGTGCCGTTGATGAGGCGCTGCAAATAGACGGCAAGCTCCATGGCGTGGTAGTCGCCCCACATCGAGGATTCTCCGCAGGCCGCTTTGGCGGGGTCTGGTTTGTAATCCCAACCATTGGGCTGATGGTAGATCGAGTGCAGGATGAGGCCGTGGTGTTTCGGATCGGCCGAGAGGTAAGGCTCGGAGAAGAGCGTTTGCGCTACCTTGAGTCCGGCTTGGAAATAGCGCTCGCCGGTTGCGGTCTGGCCTTTTGCTTTAAGGTAGGTGCCGAGGCGGAGAAGACCCTGGGCATCGATCGCGGCGGCGGAGCTATCCACCGGTTCGTAAGCGTTGAAGGGATCTGCGGGACGGCTCGTGTAATCGCCGAGCAGGTGAAGCTTCGGTGCACCGGTATCCCAGTAGGGAATGCCGCAGGTCGGCGTGTTTTCGATGAAATGGTCCGCCGTGGCTGTGGCAGCTTTGAGCATCATGGACTCAATCGCCTGGCGGCCACCGAATGGCTCCAACTGTAAGTCGGAGAGGGTGGCGAGCAATTCGAGTTCTTCCGCAAAACCCAGAACCGCCCAAGCCTGGCCGCGTGTCCAGGTGCTGAAGCCGGTGTAGCCTTGCTGCGAATTCGGGCAACGGTAGGCGCCATCCTTCGTATTGAAAATCGCCTCGTGGGTCGTGCGCCCGCGTTCGTCGTAGGAATCGCGTCCCTCGCCGTAGAAGATGGAATACTTGGCCGTAGAGTCGATATGCTGCAACGCGCGCTCGAGAAGGCTCACGGGTTTGTCACCTTCGGCCATCAGCACATGTCCGAGTTGATGCGCTTTCATGAGAATTCGGCAGGAGCGAATGGTGTCTACGAACAATGAGTGCGGGCCGTTGAAGCTGTAGATGAATCCCCCACCCTGCCGCTCGGTCCAGCGGGCGGCCTGGACGGCTCCGCTGGTCTTGATGGCTAGTTCGTAAAAATTTTTTTCCCACTCGTTTTCTGGGAGACGGCCTTCGAGCATCAAGCGGCGGAGGTTTCCATAGGTCGAGAGGTTGTTGAAACCATGGTCATGGACACCGATATGGGAGACATGCGTGGCCATGCGGCGAACGGTGTTGTTGCGGCCGCTCGTGAGGCTTTCCTGATCGCCCGTGGCATCAAAATGAAGGATCGCGATGCCGTAGCGGAAACCTTCGGTCCATTCGGTCCAACCGCGTGTCGTGTATTTTCCGGCAACGGTAAAGACGGGCGATCCCTTGTGTTCATCGTATTCGCGGTCGATTGCCGCGATTTTCGTCTTGGCAAGTGAGAAGAAGCGTTCGAGGGCACTGGAGAGCGCTGATGTTTGGAGGTTAGAGTCGATTGAGATCATTTGTGGGTGTGGTTAGAGTCTACGAAGATGGAAGCCTCCATCGATGTTGATGACATCGCCGGTGGAGAATGGGAACGCACCGCCAAGGATGGATTCCACAGCGAGGCCGACATCGTCGGGGTTGCCCCAGCGTTTTTGAGGAACGAGTCCCTCTGAAAGAAGCTTGTCATATTTTTCCTTCACTCCTGCGGTCATGTCCGTCGCCATGATGCCTGGGCGGAGTTCGAGAACCGAAATCCCAGCCTCGGCAAGTCGGACGGCCCAGAGCTGAGTGGCCATACCGAGTCCAGCCTTGGAGATGCAATACTCGCCGCGGTTGATCGATGCGGTGTTGGCGGAGAGGGATGAAATGAAGATGAGTTTGTAGCCACCCTTGAGCGTCGATTGTCCCGGATTCGCCAGCCAGTGCTTCGCAGCCAACTGGGACAGAAAATACGGCCCCTTCAGATTAACGGCGATCACCTCGTCAAAAACATCCTCTGTCGCGTCGATGATGTCGGCGCGAACGCGAGGAGCAATACCGGCGTTGTTGACGAGGGCGTCGAGGCGACCGAATGCGGCGAGCGTTTCATCCATGAGGCGCTCCCGATCAGAAGCGAGGCCGACATTTCCGCCAACAACAGGGAATTTCTGGGCGCTGTTCGGAGCGATTTGAGCGCATGCTGCGGCAGTTTCGTCTGCAGCAGCGCGGTTGTTCGCATAGTGGATGGCGACGCTGTGGCCGGAGGCGGCCAGTTTGACGGCGATTCCACGACCGAGACCGCGACTCGATCCGGTAACAAGGATATTGGCTGGTTGATTCATGCGAAAGGAGCATCCCAGAGAATGAAAATTCAAGTGATGACAATGCCAGTAGAAACTAGCACGATTCCGACTTATTTTTTTTGAGAAACGATGAAAGACTATCGCCCCCTGCTTTTACAAGCGCTCGATTTGCGTCTACCCGGTCTGCGCATGCGCCGCCTGTGCCTCCACAAACACCTTCCGGAGGCCGATGCCCTTGAAATGCACCGGCACACGTTTTGTCAGATACTTTGTTATTTCTCCGGCGGTGGAACACTTCTGACACCTTCGGCTGAATACCAGGTTTTCTCCGGCGCGATCGCCCTCTTACCCAGTGGAATGGAGCACGGCTTCCGCGAGTCAAGCGGCCGGCGGCCACTGAGCCTAGCCGTGGACTTCGAGTGGGAAGACCCGATGGAATTGCGTTTCTCGCACTTGAACCAATCCGAGTCCACCGGCATAAGGCACGCGATGTCGCAACTAAACCGCCTTAAAAACCCGGATGCGCCAGAAGCTCGATTGATGGCCGCCTCGGCAGCATTGACGATCCTCGACACTCAACTTCGCTCATTGGGCATTCTGCCCCGCGAAAATCGCGCGATGCCCGCCTTTGTAAAAAAATTCATCAACCTCGCCGCCGGTGAGGAAAGCCAGGCGAAGTCGATTGGCGACTTGGCAGGGGCGACAGGTTACCAGCCCGACTATCTCAACCGGCGCTTCAAGCAAATAACCGGACTCACCCTACTCCAGCAACGGGACGCGCTGAATTTGGAGAAAGCAAAGCGATTCATCACCCAAGGACTTCCGATGCAAGAAGTCGCCGCGCGCATCGGGCATGATGATCCGAATTATTTTTCTCGCTGGTTCAAGCGCCATACCGGCATGCCGCCAAGCCACTATGTGCGGCGCCCGGATAACTCAGCGAAGAAATCGCATGCCATCGAGCCTTCGGGTTTGCCAAGCCCGGTTTCAAGCGGGTAGATTCTGGACATGATCAAACAGCTGCTACCTATCGCTGCACTTGCGACTTTATTTTTCACACACACCATCATGGCACAATCCGCACTCGAGAAGGGTCAGGCTTTCCTGGCCGAAAATGCAACGAAACCCGGCGTCCAAAAAACGGCGAGCGGCTTGCAATACATCATACTCAACCCTGGCGAGGGCCGCAGCCCAAAGGCGACCGACACTGTCAGGGTCAACTACCGTGGAACGCTTCTCAACGGCACGGAATTCGATAGCTCCTACAAGCGCAATGAACCGATCGAGTTTCCTCTGAATGCCGTTATCAAGGGCTGGACAGAGGGCCTCCAACTCATCAAGGAGGGCGGAAAAATCCAACTTTTCATTCCCTCGAACCTCGCCTACGGCCCCCGTGGAGCCGGTGGAGTGATCGGGCCTGATGAGACTCTGATTTTCGATGTCGAATTGCTGAAGGTGCTCTGATCCTTTCGGGCCTTGGCTGATCAGATCAGCTCCGCAGCGATCTCATCAGCCACCAACCGCCCCTCACGAGTCAGAAAAATCCGGCCGTCCTTCTTGGTCACCAAGCCATGTCGCACCAGAGCCGCAGCTTGGTTTTCGGGCAGAATTGTCTCTGGCACACCATCCGTCGTGCGCAGGGAAAAGGCTATCCTCTCTGCGCGACGGGAGTGTTCATCAATACGCTCCACGAAATCAAAGCGATCTTCGTTTGACAGGACTCGACGGGTGTAGTCCGCCGTATCCGCCACATTCCTCCTCCGCCATCCAGCACGCGTGGAGAAGGCGCTCGGGCCAAGTCCGGCGTAATCGGATCCACGCCAGTAGCCGAGATTGTGCAGGCACTCCCGACCCGGCCTAGCATAGTTTGAGATTTCATACTGCAGATATCCCACCGCTTCGAGTTCGTTCATCGCCACTTCAAAAAAATCCGAGTCCCGATCCTCCTGAGGCCCCATTTCACCACGCTGAAAGCGCTCAAAAAATTCCGTATCCTCCTCATAGGTGAGGCAATAAGCCGAGATGTGGTCAGGCCTGAGATCAACAGTCCGGCGAATCGACTCGATCCACTGACTACGTGTCTGGCCGGGGACTCCGAACATCAAGTCGAGATTCACATTTGGCACGCCAGCCTCGCGAAGGATGGCGTAACTCCGGGCCGCTTGAGCTCCCGAGTGCACGCGGCCAAGGATTTTCAGCAACTCCTCATCCCATGACTGCACCCCCATGCTGACACGGTTGACTCCAAGGGCCAGAAGAGACTCGGCTTTTTCATGCGAAACGGTGGCAGGGTTCATTTCGATTGTGAATTCCTCAACGCCCGAGAAATCGATACGATCCCGCAAGCCGCCGATCAGAAATTTCAGCTGTGGCGTCGAGAGGGCGGTGGGAGTGCCACCACCAAAAAAAACGGTTCTTGGACGAAGCCCTTTCGCCTCGAACTCCGCCTCGCGGAGAACCGCATCCAAAAAGACCTGCGTCTTGTTCCTGTCGCTCGCCTCCTTGTAGAAACTGCAATAAGGACAAACCTTCGGACAAAACGGAATGTGAACATAGAGGTGCTGAACCATCGGCGAGACGCACGCTACGCAATGAGACCGCGAACAGCAACCACCTGACTGTCGAATGATCACCCCATGGAAGGTTCTGCCTCTCGGCGGGACCGGTGCATTATGAAAAATCTCCGGATTGCAGCCCATGAAGAAATCAGCGTCCCCGAGGAGTGGAAAATCACCACTCCGTTGAATCAAACCTCAGGATGCATCCAAGCGGACAATACAGTCTGGAAACCCGGTATCGTCTGGTTGCGATTTCAACCAGATGAAGACCTCTTGGGCGAGGGTGCCGAACCGGGCTCAGGATATTGGATCTGGGACGAACATGGCCCATCGGGCATGAGAAAAGTCAAAAGCGGGCACACCGCCGAATGGGCGTGATCTGAGCCGCTCAGCGGAAATTGATTTTTACAGTCCCCCTGGCTTGGAGACTATCCGCGAGCATTGGGGCCGAAGCGCCAGGAGATGGCGCAGATTCGCCAGTCAGGGCATTTTTGAGGGCTCCCTCGACGAGTTGGGCGCAGTGGATTTTCATCGGAGGAAGCGGCCCAAGCGGTTCGAAGAGGGCCTCGCCGGAAAGGGTTAATGCTTCTTGGGGTGTTTTGCCTTTGATGAGTTCCGTCGCCATGCTTGCAACGGCGATGGCGGTTTGACAACCAAAGGATTGGAAGGTCGCCTTGTCTATGACGCGCTTGCCACCCTCTTCGCGGAATTTGATCCACATGCGGAGCATATCGCCACAATCGCTGCTGCCGGCGGTTCCGACCGCATCGGCTCCGCTCATTTCGCCGAGATTTTTGGGATTAAGAATGGCTTCGTCAATTTTGTCCTGAGTATTCATTCGGTCGTGTAGCGTGGCAGGGAGGCATCCACCTCGCAACTCCACGCGTCGATACCGCCTCGGAGGGCGCGGATGTTTGTGAAAGAGTGGCCAGCGAAGTAGGCCGCCGCATCGAGACTTCGCGAGCCGGTGTGATCCACGATGATGATCACTGTATCCTTGGGCCAGGTTCCCATGACTTCCTGCAAAAAATCCTGCCCCATCAGCTGAGAGCCTGGAATATGAACAGCCTCGAATTCCTCGCGAGTCCGGATGTCGAGCAGGCGGGCACCGGCTTTTTGCAGTGCCTCGGCGGCATCGCGCGGGCTCATAAAAACCTTCTCGTCTGCCTCGTGGGATTCCTTGATCCGGGCGATGGCCTCGTGCGGATCGATGCCGTCATTTCTGGCGCAGACGCCTTCGAGTGTTTCCTCGGGTTGAAAACCACAACTGGCACACCCGCCGATGTGGTAATGACGGAAGAGCGTGCGTTGGGCGCCTGGGCACCGCTCGAGCAACTCCCGCATGGTGATCTGTGGCGATATCGTCATGACTTCGAAGATTAGGCCCTTTTCCGTATCGCGCCACGGATTTTTCAGGGTGAATACCGCGCCACCACATCCGAGTAAATCTCCATAAGCCCTGAGAAGACTGTCCTCCAGGAGTAACGTCCACGCGCCAACTCGCTGGCACGCAATCCGGCGGCGCGAAGATCGATGGTGAATTTGCCTTCGATGGCTTCAGCAAGTGCCGATGGCGAGTTTTCTGTAGCCCACTGCTTCTGGTCGGAAAAAATAATGCGATCCATGTAGCTGCCCTTAATTCCAACTACAGGTGTCCCGCTCGCCTGGCTTTCCAAGGCGACGAGGCCGAAGGTCTCCTGCACACCGGGATGCACGAAAAGATCAGCAGCGCGGTAGATTCTGGCCAGTTCGGCTGGGTCGGAGCAATACGGCATCCAATGCACGCCAGGCGTTTGTTTTTGAAGATCGATCAATGATGAACGCTGGGTGCCGTCCCCGAGGCAGAGAAGCTCGTAGGGCTCGCGAGACCGCGCGCGCAGGAGAGTGTAGGCCTCGAAGAGCGTTCTGACATTTTTCTCTGTGGCGAGGCGACCGACATAAAGCAGGAGCCGAGCGTTATTCGAAATTCCGAGTTGCGCACGCGTGGCGGGACGATCCGCAGGCTCAGGGCGGAAAATCTCGTCATCAACTCCAAGGTCGACGGTATGGGTATTCTCGACGCCCCACCCTCCCAAAAGCCCGGACAGGATTGGACTCGGAACAAATGTGCATTCAAATCGATTATAGAGAGTTACGATGTATTTTCGACAAATCTCCTCCGCGATCGAGACTGTGAGTGGCCCCATGAACTTTCCGACGGTGCGTAGAATGGATTCCGAAAAATGCGAATGATAGAAGCCAACAACCGGTATATCGAGTCCACGACCGGAGGCAACAGCCTTCCAGGCGACCTGATAAGGGTCCCCCGATTCGATGATTTGAGGCCTTTCTCTTTCCAGAACCTCTTCGACAAGATGGAGCTTGGTGAGGGCGCGGTAGCGTGACGTGCGTGACAGGAGCGGCGAGGCGATCGTGTAAATACGAACGGTGTCATCGCCGGAGAAAGCGGTCATTTCGCCCGGCACAATAACGATGTGCTGGCAGTCCGGCCTGTGACGCCGGAGAAAAACACTCTTCTGCTCGATGTATCGTCTGACTCCCCCACTGACGGGTGAGTAGAACTGCGTGAGGTCGCAAATTTTCAAAAGCGAGAGCTTTTACTCCGAGTCGGCCAACCAGCGCTCAGCCTCGATCGCCGCTGCACACCCCTGCCCTGCGGCTGTGATCGCTTGACGGTAGACATGGTCGGCCACATCGCCAGCCGCGAAGACTCCGGATACATTTGTGCGCGTGCCGCCGGTTTGAACCAAGTAGCCGTTCGAATCGGTGGTAAGGCTTTTGCGAAAGGGTGCGGTGTTTGGCTCGTGGCCGATGGCGACGAAAACGCATTTGAGGGCCAACTCAGATGTCGTGCCGTCCTTCAGATTTTTCAAATAAACTCCCCTCACCTCACCAGCATCGTCGGTGATGTAGCCGGTCACGGCCGAGTTCCAGAGTGGCTTGATTTTAGGATTTGCAAGTGCCCGGTCGGCCATGATTTTCGAGGCGCGGAGCGTATCGCGGCGATGGATGAGATAAACTTCCGAGGCAAAGCGTGTGAGGAATGTCGCCTCCTCGCAAGCTGAGTCGCCACCGCCGACGACACAAACAGGAACATTTCGGTAAAATGCGCCATCGCATGTCGCACAAGAAGTCAGCCCGCGGCCGATGAGAGCTTGCTCCCCCTCGATGCCGATGTAGCGGGGAGAAGCTCCACTGGCTATGATCAGGGATTTGGTTTCTATCCAATTGCCATCAACTTTCAGCCGGTGCGGAGTGCCAGGTTCGAATTCCTCCACGACGCCGTATTGGAACCGTGCGCCGAATTTTTCAGCCTGCTGATGCATCCGCTGGATCAATTCCGGACCGTCAACACCGTCCGGAAATCCCGGAAAATTTTCGACGGCCGTCGTGGTGGTAAGCTGTCCGCCTGGAAGGCGTCCCTCGAGAACAAGCGGCGAAAGATTGGCTCGCGCGGTGTAGATTGCGGCGGTGAGTCCGGCACAGCCGGTGCCCACAATAATAACGTGTTCCATAAACGTATAAATTAAACACGAACACCAGCTCCTTGCGAAATGAATAATTTCAACCCAACACAATATCTCTTCCGCATCAGTACGAGCGGAAAAAAATCCGGTGAAAATGACCATCCCTACTGCACCTTAATAGAGTCATTAGACCTGCCTTTCACCTTTCCCCAAAAAAACGCTGCCGGATGCACGAGGTTTCGATGCATTGATGGAAACTCTGCCTGTTTGATCACTGTCCACGGAGAAAAGCCGGTAGACCTGCAAGGTAAACAAAAGCCGTTTGCAGGAACCATACGCCGAGAGGTAATATTGCGATAGAGCGCCTTCGTGCCGAAGTAAAAGTTATTTCAGTAGAGTAGGAAGACCCAGACGGGTTGATAGGCGCGAAGGCCATTGACCTCCCGAGGGGCTCTCCCTCATCGAACCGGACGTGCGGATTGCCCGCATCCGGCTCTCGGAGTGCCGTTCTTCGGTTTGCTTCATGAGGTTTGCCATTTGGTGTGCATGGGGAAGTTGACCAATCCGTAGTGATCGTGGAGTCGTCCGTTGCTGTAGGCATCTCCATATTGCGCTTGGGTTTTGGCGTGTTTCTTCCATCGCCATCGCCTCACGCTCTCTCTCATCTGCCACTGCATTTTACTGAACACTCGTGAGCTATCGGCATAGTGAAAGTAGCCGATCCATCCCCTCACCCGCACATTGACGCGGGCGATGACCTCATTGGGTTCCTTCCACATGGTGCTCCAGGCCGGTTTCCTCCCGGATCGCCTCCCGCAGTTTGCCGCAGCTTTTCGGGCTGGGCTCACAGAATGGAAAGCTCCTGCCATTTCGCCCTTTCCTCCATTTACGGCTTTGTCCAAGCCATCGAGATAGAGATTGGCCGGTAGCGGCGAGATGACCCCTCCCTGTGGCGTCCCGCTCCGGCTCTTCACCGTTTCCAGAATTGTGCCGGACGTTGTGGATTGCTCCTCGCGCGGACAGGCCTGCCGGGTTATCCCGTCAGCCCTTCCCAACATGCCATCTCCGCTAACACCGCCAGATCGTTGAGCGGACTCCGACGATTGTTCCGTCCGCTCCTTTCCGCCTTCCTGGTTCAGGTAGCGACTCGGCTTTCCGGTTCTTTCCGTTTCGATGCTCATCAGATGGCGTTCACTTTCGTTATGGCCTGCTGGTTGAGTAGATGCCCCACTTCAAGGTTCGGCCTCGCGACCTCTTCCCGCTCATCTCTTTCGCTCGTGAACCGTCTAATTCGACCGGTGGGACTTTCACCCACGTGGCTGCCGGCTTCCCCGGCGCACTCCCGAAAACGGATTTTTAGACAGGAGGGCAGGATGGAGAGATTTTACAGAAAAGGCTTTGGCTTTTGTTTGATATCGCACAAATCATTTCAAACCCATCGCATCATAAACAGATCATCCTCTGTGTTCCCTGTGCGCTCTGTGGTTAATTCTGCTGTATTCGGGTTCAAAAGGGCGAGGGCATTCTCGGAAATATTAGCCAAAGATTGCAGACGCCTTTTGGTTACATGAGCAATCCACACGATTTAGGAACAGAATACAACCTTTCCAATCAGTGCTAATCTCCTTTAGCCTCGAGTAATGAAATACGCGTTTCTCGGAGCTGGAAAAATGGCATCCGCGATCATTCAAGGAATGTTGCGCAGCGAGGTTTGCAATGCGGAGGACATCATAGCCTCATGTCCCGAGACACCAATTCTGCAGAGCCTTCGGGATGCCACATCAGTGCGCGTGACAACATCAAATGAAGAGGCCGCTGGCGCAGCCCCCGTTGTGATTCTTTGTGTTAAGCCGCAGGAGGCCGCGACCGCTATTCGACAGGCTGGTGAGTCGCTCAATGGGAAGCTTCTTATTTCGATTGCTGCGGGAATCACTGTTGCAACCTTGGCAAAATTGGCCCCCGAATGCCGTATCATTCGCGCCATGCCAAACACTCCCGCACTTATCGGCCGCGCCGCGACCGCATTCTCATGTGCGGAGAACACCACACATGCAGATAAAGATTGCGCTGAGGCAATCTTTGCGAGTGTGGGAATTGTCTCCTGTGTTCAAGAAAAACTCATCGATGCAGTTACCGGCCTGAGCGGGAGTGGACCAGCGTACATTTTTCTAGTCATCGAAGCGCTCACCGATGGTGGTGTATCCTGCGGGCTTCCTACGAATCTCGCGCGCCAACTCGCCATCCAGACCGTTCTGGGAGCAGCGGAACTCGCCAAAGAAACCGGGGAGCATCCCGCAATTCTGCGCGAGATGGTAACGAGCCCCGGAGGAACGACGGCTGCTGCTCTCGGGGAACTCGAACAGCACGGTGTCCGCGCCGCGTTCATCCAAGCGGTCCGCGCTGCAGACCGGCGATCGAAGGAACTTTCGGGCCAATGATCCGCCGCGCTGCCTTTGATACCATTCTGGCAACCTGCGCACTCGGATTAGCGCAGATCCTCCCTGCTCAGGAAGCAGATCAAGATTTTACCCCACGCGTGCTGACCGCGGCTATTGCAGAAGGAAATGTCGCTTTTGAGCGCAAGGACTACGCTACCGCAAGAAATGCCTACACCCGCGTTCTGACGCTGGAACCAGACAACGTTTTGGGCCTGGTAAACCTTGGCATGGTTGAATTCTATTCAGGCCATCCCGACAAAGCCGAGGATCTGCTCAAAAAAGCGCTCCGCCAGCGCCTCGAATCCGCCCCGGCTTGGCTGACGCTCGGGATGATCTACATGGATCGGAATGAGCCGGACGCGGCGATTGCCGCCCTGTCGCAAGCCATGTTGCACGATCCGTCGAATGCCCGAACACGCAACTTTCTTGGCGTTGTCATGGGTCGCCGAGGCTGGATTGAAGGCGCGCAGCACGAGCTGCGCAGAGCCATAGAACTTGACCCATCGTATGCCGATGCCCACTACAACCTCACCGTCTTTTACCTCGAGGAAAAACCGCCCGCCATCGAACTTGCACGACGTCATTACCAGAAAGCCACCGAACTCGGGATTGAAAAAAATCCCGAAATGGAAAAATTATTCAGCGCAGCGCCAAAAAAACCTTAGCTTCACGACATGACCGCCCGCCTGCTTCCAGCATTCTTTTTTCTCCTCGCCCTAATCCCGCTTCAAGCCGCACCCGTTCCAGAGATCAGTGCCAAGTCGGCAATTCTGGTGGATGCGAACACTGGCAAGGTTCTCTTCTCAAAAAACGACACTGCACAGCGACCCGTCGCAAGCACCCAGAAGCTTCTCACAGCCCTTATTGTTGCTGAAGCAGGTAGTCTGGACAAACAGGTTGAAGTCAAAGCCACGGATATAAACTGCGAGCCCACCAAAATATATGTCAAACCCGGGCAGACCTACACACGACTCCAACTACTCAATGCCCTCTTGGTGAAGAGCGGCAATGATGTCGCCCGCACCCTCGCCCGGGACAATGCCGGAAGCTTGAGCGCCTTTGCCGATAAGATGACCAAGCGCGTGCGCGACCTTGGCGGCACAAGCTCAAATTTCGAGAATCCCAACGGTCTTCCAGCCAAAGGACAGTATTCCACCGCCCGCGACATGGCCCGCGTCGCACGTATGGCCTACCGCAATCCTACGCTCCGTGAGATCATGAAGACCCGCTACTACAACTTCCGCTTCAGCTCGGGAAATATAGTACCTCTGCGCAACACAAACCGCGTTCTACGAACCTACTCGTTCTGCAATGGCATGAAAACGGGCTACACCGACCTAGCAGGACATTGCCTCATTTCCAGCGGCTCCTACAACGGGCGGGATGTCATAGCTGTCGTTCTAGGAAGCACAAAATCGCGCATCGCCGACGAGTCGGCCAAACTTCTCGCCTACGGACTAAATATCCCTTCATCCAAGCTCAGCTCGTTGCGCATCTCGCAAAACTAAAACCGGCGTGCCCCGCTCCTACACACTGCAAGCGCCACCGGCCTCCTCCAGTGGAATCGACTATCCCGCGGAACTTAACGAGCAGCAACTAGCCGCTGTGACATTTCCCGGCGGTGCGGCTCTGGTCATTGCCGGCGCGGGCAGCGGAAAAACACGTACACTGACCTACCGCGTGGCTTGGATTCTGGAACAAGGCGTTCCCGCCCGCTCCATCCTGCTCCTCACTTTCACGAACAAAGCAGCGCGCGAGATGACCGAACGCGTGCACACTCTGATCCCCGGTGCCGCCGATGGACTCTGGGGCGGCACATTTCACTCGATCGGCAACCGCATCCTCCGCCGACACGCAGAGGCCGTCGGGTTCCGCCAAGGATTCAGCATCATGGACCGCGAGGATGCCGAGGACATGATCGCCTCCGTTGTGGCCCAGGAGGGAATTGTTTCCACCGACAAGCGATTCCCAAAAGCCGGCGTGCTCTCCGACATCTTCAGCTATTCGATCAACACCGGCTTCGCCATATCCAAAGTGCTGGTCGAAAAATACCGATACTTCATTCCCCTCGCCCAAGACATCGAACGCGTTCAAACCGCCTACGAATCGAGAAAAAAGGAGGCAAACTCGATGGATTTCGACGACCTCCTCGCCAAGACCCTCGAACTTTTCCTCACCCAACCCGACATCGCCGCGCAATACCAACGCCAGTTTCAACACATCTTAGTCGATGAGTATCAAGACGCCAACCGCCTCCAATCGGAACTCATTGACCTCCTCGCCGCACACCACGGGAACGTGATGGTCGTGGGCGATGACGCCCAGAGCATCTACTCGTGGCGCGGGGCGAATTTCGAGAACATCCTGCGTTTTCCCGAAACACACCCTGGTGCACAGGTGTTCAAAATCGAAACAAACTACCGCAGCGTGCCCGGCGTTCTGGATGTTGCCAACGCCGCCATTCTCACAAACGAAAACCAATTCCCTAAAAACCTCGCGCCCGTCCGCAAGCCGCATCCAATGAAGCCCGCGCTGGTTGCATTACCAAATAACAACCAGCAGGCGGCCTTCGTTGCGCAGCGCATCATGGAGCTCTCGGACGAGGGCGTTCCGCTCGAGCAGATCGCCGTCCTCTACCGCGCCCACTACCACTCGATGGAGATGCAACTCGAGTTCACCCGGCGCGGCATTCCCTTCAGCATCACCAGCGGGCTTCGATTTTTTGAGCAGGCCCATATCAAGGATGTTGCCGCTTTTCTGAAATTCACCGTCAACCCGCGCGACGAAACCGCGTTCAAGCGCATGATCCGCATGCTTCCGGGCATCGGAAACAAAACCGCTGAGACACTCTGGCAAAAAACTTCCACGATCCTCGATGGGAAAACCAATTTCAAAGACCTCGCCACCCTCAAGGTTCCTGCCAAAGCTCAAAAGTCGTGGGATCAATTCATCCACACCCTTGGCGAACTCGCTCCTGCTAAAGGACCGATGAAGCCTGCCGAGATGATCTCATGCGTCCTCTTCGCCGTTTACGAGGACTACATGAAGGAGAAATTTCCAAACTATGACGCCCGCCACGACGATCTCGTCACATTGCAGGAATTTGCCGGGCAATTTGAAACGACAGCTGATTTTCTCTCACAACTTGCCTTGCTGGGCAGTTTGGAAACGGGCAATGCCTTTGCCGAAGCGGGTGAAACCGAGAAAGTGACTCTCTCCACACTCCACCAGGCCAAAGGCCTCGAGTGGAAAGTCGTCTTCCTCATCTGGCTCGCCGACGGAATGTTTCCAAGCAGCCGCTGCATTGAAGAACCTCGCGCGCTCGAGGAGGAACGCCGTCTTTTCTATGTCGGAGTGACCCGCTGCATGGATGAGCTCTACCTCACATACCCCGAAATGCGCCTCGCCGCCGGCTATGACCAGTCATTCTACTCCCCCTCCCGCTTCTTACGCGAAGTCCCGGAATCACTCTTTGAATGCTGGGAAGTGAACCAAGCGCCGCCCGCATTCCGTGCCACGCGCGATCAGGACGGCGAAATCCCGTTTTAAAAAGGGCTCGCGCAGGGCACATCCGTCTTGGCAGGAGTGCCCCGAGCTTTGTCTATCTGTGGCCAGGACAGGTTGCATAGCTCTCCATGCAGGACAACAGCCGAAGCTCGATCCATAAGATAGATTCAGAAACTGAAAGCTGGGGCTCGACCCACTCTGGCTTCCGACGGCAATCCAAAACTCTATAGACAACGATTTCGTTGCCTCTGACCTTGTAGTGGATGGCGTAAGGAAATCGTCTTGCGATGAGCCTGAAAAATCCCGGGTGAAGCGAATGGATTTCTGCAAAGACCAAAAGGGAATCGATTTCAGAAAAGAGGCTGTCAAAAAAGTAATCTCCGAGACCATCGCCTTGGAGGACATAAAATTTTCGCCCCTGAGAAAGATCCTCGATGGCGGAAGATAGAACCCGTAGGTTCATTCAAATTGTTTTCTGAGCTTTCTTTTGGCCTCTTCCCAGTCCACCGCTTGGACTTTCCCAAGTTTGAAGTCCTCTTCTGTCTTTCGGAGTTATTCACCGTGCCAAGAAGGGCTTTGAAAGTGCGAGTCCTCGTCCGCAAGGTCGGACCAAAGAGCCTCGACAAGTTGAAGCTTTTCCCGGCGGGGAAGTTGGCGCAACTAGGCGATGCTCACGGTCTGAAATTTATGCCATCTGTCAATCGATGCCAGGCAATCTCGGACATCACAGCCTCTGTATTCCCTGCGCACTTTGTGGTCAATCCATCACGACACCGGTTTACCCACCCCTCGTATCGGTTTGCAGGAGCTGAGCGTTCCACATAAACTCCGCTTTTTTCCAAAATGAGCACGCAGCGCAAGCAGTATCCTTTCACCGAATTCGAACCCCGTTGGCAACAGCACTGGCTGGAAGCCGGAGCCTTCCGCGCCGCCAATCCGGGGGATGCCACTTTCGACGCATCCAAGCCGAAATACTACATTCTCGACATGTTCCCCTACCCCAGCGGCGATGGTCTGCATGTCGGCCATGTCGAGGGATACACCGCGACAGACATCCTTGCGCGCTTTCACCGCATGCGGGGCTTCAATGTGCTACACCCCATGGGCTGGGACGCCTTCGGACTCCCTGCCGAGCAATACGCCATCAAAACCGGCCAACACCCCCGCGTCACCACGGCCCGCAATATAGACAACTTCCGCCGCCAACTCCAGGCCGTGGGTTTCAGCTACGATTGGGATCGCGAAGTCAGCACCACCGACCCCGCCTACTTCCGATGGACGCAGTGGATTTTCCTCCAACTGTACAACGCCTGGTTCAACCCGGCGACCCGCAAGGCCGAACCCATCTCCACCTACACCGGCTCCGACCCGGACTCCGTGCGCCTCGCCTATGTTGCCGAAATGCCAGTGAACTGGTGCCCTCAACTCGGCACCGTTCTGGCGAACGAAGAAGTCGTCGACGGCAAGAGCGAAGTGGGGGGCTTCCCGGTCGAGCGCCGTCCACTGCGCCAGTGGATGCTACGCATCACCGCTTTCGCCGAGCGCCTTCTCGAGGGCCTCGATGGACTCGATTGGCCCGAGGGAATCAAGCTCCTCCAGCGAAACTGGATCGGCCGCAGCGAGGGGGCTCTGGTAAAATTCCAACTCGAAAATGCGCCGTGCGAAGTAGAAGTCTTCACAACACGCCCCGACACACTCTTCGGCGCGACCTACATGATCCTTGCGCCCGAGCATCCGCTCGTAACGGCTATTACCACTCCAGAACAACTCGAAGCCGTCGAAAAATACAAAGCCTCCGTGGCATCCAAGAGCGACCTCGACCGCACCGAACTCAACAAGGAAAAAAGCGGCGTCTTCACAGGCGCCTTCGCCATCAATCCGGTCAACGGCGATAAAATCCCTGTCTGGATCGCCGACTATGTCATCATGGGCTACGGCACAGGAGCCATCATGGCCGTCCCAGCCCACGACGAGCGCGACTTCGAATTCGCCACCAAATTCCACCTCCCCATCCGCGAGGTTGTGAGCCGCAACTTAGCAAATGAAGCCGCCACCTCCTGCTTTGCTGGCGAGGGAGTGGCCGTGAACTCAGGATTTCTCGATGGAATGCAAACCCCCGAGGCCAAGAAAAAGATCACCGCTTGGCTTGAGGAAAAGGCTCTCGGACGCGGCACAGTGAACTACAAACTTCGCGACTGGCTTTTCTCTCGCCAGCGCTATTGGGGCGAGCCATTCCCAATCGTATGGGAGGACGGACGCCACCGCGCACTGACCCAAGACGATCTCCCCGTCATCCAACCCGACATCGAGGATTTCAAACCCACTGGCACGCCGGAGCCACCACTCAGCAAGGCTCTCGATTGGTTGAAATACTCGGACTCCGCGCAGCGCGAGACCAATACAATGCCCCAATGGGCTGGCTCCTGTTGGTATTACCTGCGTTTCTGCGATGCCACAAATTCTGCGCGCTTCATCGGCAAAGAGGCCGACGAATACTGGATGGCGCGCAATGCCAAGCCCGGTGGCGTGGACCTCTATGTAGGCGGGACCGAGCACGCCGTGCTGCACCTTCTTTACGCACGCTTCTGGCACAAGGTCCTCCACGACCTCGGGCATGTAACCACGCCCGAACCTTTCCAGCGTTTGGTCAACCAAGGAATGATCCTCGGACCCGATGGGCAAAAAATGTCGAAGAGCCGGGGAAATGTCATCACTCCCGACAGCGTGATCTCCGAATACGGCGCCGACTCGCTGCGCTTGTATGAAATGTTCATGGGCCCGCTCGAGCAAATGAAACCCTGGAGCATGAAAGGCGTCGAAGGCGTTTACCGCTTCCTCGCCCGCGTCTGGCGCTTGGTGATGGAAGAAAATCAGGAAGGCGAATGGATCCTATCGAGCGACCTCGCGGAGATTCCGCTCAACTCGCAGCAACTCCGCATAGCCCATGCAACCATCAAGAAGGTGACCACCGACATCGACCTGCTCGCCTTCAACACGGCGATCTCGCAAATGATGGTTTTCACCAATGAATTCGTGAACACCAAGCCACGTCCGCTGGAAGCACTCCGCATCCTGATTCCGCTCCTGAGCCCCTTTGCGCCCCACCTCGCCGAGGAACTCTGGAGCCGCCTCGGCTTCATCGGACTAGCCTCCCAGCAACCATGGCCAGTGCATGACGAATCCCTGCTCGTTGAAAACGAACTCGAACTTGCCGTGCAGGTAAACGGCAAAGTCCGCGAGCGCCTTGTCATTTCAAAAGAAGCCACAAAGGAGGAAATCGAAAAAGCCGCCCTCGCCAGTGCAAAAATCCAGGAAGCCACCGCAGGTCAAACTATCGTCAAAGTCGTCGTGGTACCCAAAAAACTCGTAAATATTGTCGCCAAATAAAACCCGCCAAAGCAGTCGGCGCCGCCTCAAAAAAACGGGATTTTCCCCTTGTCAAAGCTGCGCCGGCGCTTATTTTCATTCTGCACGATACGGCGCCTTCGTCTAGCGGTTAGGACACAGCCCTCTCACGGCTGGTGCACGGGTTCGATTCCCGTAGGCGTCGCCATTTTTTTGTCCTGGACAACCTGGTGCAAAAAACAGTTTTTTCGACACAAAATACGCTTTTTTGGATCGTAGCCTTGAACGAAATGCTACAAGTTTATTACACCCGAAGTACTGTTTATCCCAACCTCGGGGACAAAAGTTGGGACAAAAAACGAGGAGGCGAGATGAAAATCGCGCTCACTTCCGAGGGGCTCGATAGGTATCTGCAAGACGGTCTCTCCCGCGTGCGAGTCGTCAAAATGGTGCGCAGCAAATAAACCTTGCGCCGTCTTTTGTGGAAAGTTGGCGAGCGCACATTCCGCCGATCCTACAACCATGAAACTGCAGCTCTCGCCGAGGCCCAATCGCACGAATTGAAGGGCTTCATAGCATTGATGATTCCAACCAAATTCGACTGCATGTCAGCAGTTGGGGCCCCCTTCAAACGCATTCAGGCTTGAATTTTCCGGGATCTTTTGAGGAGCAGAGTTGCAAGGCCAACGAGCATTAGAAGGGAGATGGGACTCGCTTCTGGAACGGCAGCGATATCGGGTTGGATGAGGAATTGGAGAGTCGGAGCAAGCAGATCGTTTGATGTGAGATTGAACTGGGTGGTATTTTGTCCGAGGCGGTCCTGGATCCCGAAGGCATAGCCACTAGTCAGGTCTTGGAGGGCTGCAGCATAAGTGTTGTAGAAGTCGGGGTTGGACTGTGCACCTTCGAAGAGGAGGTTTGGCGAGGCGATACCGATGGCCCACCAATCATTTGATGTGAAGGCTCCAAGGGCCTGGGTTGAATTTCCATAAGTCGCATTAACGGTGCTTCCGACGAGGCCAAAATTCATACCCGCCACAAGGTCTCCGACGACGCGGGTTTCCAAGGTATTTCCAGGAACGGCTACCAGCGCGCTGCCACCAATCGAATAGCCTGGGTTGGTGCCGTAGAGTCCCGTTGACGCAGTCAGCGCCGTGTAGGGGACGTAGATATTGGACTGGGCATTACCGCCCCATAAGAAATTGGAAATTTCAACATACCCAGTGTATTGAGTAGAACCGAGAGTTATATTTTCGGTGTGGAAAGTGGCATTTGCGCTGTAGGTAAGGGCTGTTTGTCCAGACGCACCATAAGATCCTGCGAGCTTTGTCGTGAGGTTTCCTCCCGAGTTGAGGCTACCGCCGGCATTG
>JBIJCR010000168.1:0-2744 GCA_044344595.1 Terrimicrobiaceae bacterium | reverse complement strand
AATTGGTGAAAGCCAGTGGTCAAACCTGGCACCCTTCCTTGCCAGCGACCGTCCTCCCCAAGGGCGATGCCGACAATGGAAGAATCCACCGGCACCCATTTCTGAATGAGAGGCATTGCAGGCAACTGCTCAGGCACCTCGAGACGCTTCTCAAAGACTTTTTCAAACCCAGCCGCCCCGCGCTCGGTGACTAGGCGCTCGAGCACAAAGAGGACGGGTTGCGATCCAGAATATTTCCAGTTGACAACCGCCGTAGCAGAGCCGGAGCCAGGCTCCAGGCGGTAGGAGACATCTTGCGGCATCCGGCGCTGCAACTCCGCAAGCTCAGAATCGTTGCAAATCCAGGGTGTTGGTGAGGGCGTGGGTGTTGGTGAGGGCGTGGGGACATTAGAGGGCGGCGCTACGGCCGGTTCCACAAGAATTTTGAAACCGAGTTCGTGCGATACTCCACCCTCCTGCGCGGATAATTTTGCTTCAACCTTTCCAGGCTGCTCGGGGAGTTTCCACACCAACTTCACAAGCGCCGTTTCACCGGATCGCAACTCGAATGAACGGGCCTGGGAGGGAGCCAGAAAAAGCCCGCCGATGCCGTCGGAGAGCGTCACAGCAGCCGGCGTGGCGCCGATGTTTTTGAGCCCCGCTTCCAGTTCAGGAGTATGACGGAAGGGGATTTTTCCGAGATCCATCACCGGCCCCCGCTCCCACTCCAGCTGCGCCGGAGGAGGTGGAAGCTCCACCCTCACTTTTTGATCCGCGAGCCCGTCCGAAACCACGACATGGCCGAGCTTGCCGCTGTAATACCCCTTCTCCAGTGCAAGCGAAAAACTCCCCGATTCGCCGGGCGGCAAATCCAGCCGAACAGACGGGCGAAGCGGAGGCTCTGCCGAGATTTGGAGCGCGAGCGGAACGGCACTGCGATTGCGAACCGGCACCGTGATTGGCCCAGAGCCTGCGCGGGCAGGGAAAGCCACTCTTTCTGGAATTTCAAATCGATATTCTCCCGTGCCACGAAGAGTCACGACAGACCTTGCGCCCGAGCTGATCTTGAAATTCATCGGCCCGGTTTGGGCATCGGGAGACTTTGGGGAAAAAACGACTTTGAGGTCGATGTGACGGCCTTCGGCGAGTTCAAAATCCGAATCTCCCCGAATCGACCACGGCGGCGAGATTTCGGCACTGCCCTTCAACAGACCCCCGCCGTCATTGCGAATCCGCAAATCCATCGCCTTGCTTTCCCCGATAGGCACGGGCCCAAAATCGAGAGCCTCCGGCTCGGCAATGAAGCGACTCGGTGGTTCATGAATCCTAATTTTCGCGGCAACTCTTCCCCACGCATGGTCGGGGCCGGTTTTGATTTTGAAATCCCCGCGATCCCGGTCCGCACCAGCCACACCATGGTGTTGGTAGGTGTAGACCACCGTATCCTTGTCAATACGACGGGGAGAGCCGAGTGCGCCATGGCTTGGCGGCTTGAGAACTTGGAATTCCACCGAGTTTTTGGGCATGGCTATTCCTCGGAGAACCAACTCGCACTGCCCCCCACGAACCACATTCACTTCAATGTCGTGCCCGACAGAGCGCGGGGGTGGCTCTTCAGGCGGTTTGGCACCCTGCGCCACAATACAAAAAAGGAAACAAAGCGCCGCGAGAGAGGCAAATGTCGGAGGCGGGAACTTCACCTCGGCGCAGGTTCGACTGTTCCGTTTTGGCGGACTAAAAGATTCCCCTGACCGTGCGCATCCCCGATCTCGATGAACCATGGCATCTGGGGATTTTTATTGGCCCGGTTCGGTTCTTTCGAAAAGGGCGTGGGCAAATAGTGAATGAGGGGTCGATCTTTTTCGGGAGCCGAAGCAAATTGGCGGCGAATTGTCGGGCATTGCCAGGATTTTTTGGTCAGACCCAATTCCTTTTCGGTTTTTTCAATCCACCATTCTTGCTCCGCCATCGATCCCAGCATGGTGCCGCTTGGTATCTGGGGCCATCCATCTGCCGCGTAGCCAGCGAACGCCGCACGAAGATTTCTCAAGTTGTTCATGCATACAACCCGCTCGGCCATGGGGCGGATTTTTTCGATCGCGGGGAAAGTCAGCGCCATCAAAACCGCCAAGATAGCCACTACCGCGAGAATTTCGAGAATGGTAAAGGCCCTTAATTCCCTTGGCATTTATAATGGGAATGCAACCTATTCAACCAAAACAGAAAACTCGTTCACTGATGGCGGCCGGACGTTCAAAACATTGAAGGATGTCGCGGTGTTGGAAAGCCTCACGCCGGAGATAGAAATCGGCATGGTCACCGCATCAAGAAATGGGGTATCACCAGTGAAAACCAGTTGCTGAAACTCCGCCACGCCAGTTCCTTCGAATTTTTGATTCGGAAAGGCATTGGAAGTTTTGCAATTAGCAGAGCCATTCAAATAAAGAGAGTCGAAGTAGAAGATTTCACGGGTTGTTTGGAAGGTTGTTTCTTCCGTATTAGTTACCGTTCCATTTGTAGTTGAAGTTCCAAAAGTAGTTACAGGCGTCTGAACTTGAATGGTTCGCTGGCCCTGCCCTTGCACGCCGGCTTGGAAATTTATGGTCATCGTCGAGGCTTCAGAGTTTAAAGCCCCCTGAGAATTTCCTATGTAGGCATCCCCATCATAATAGATTGTTGCAACTCCAGTAGATCCGAGTCCTCCTACTCCTCCAGTTGTTAATATAGCCGTTGAAGTAGGCCCAGACCCTGAGGTTGTGCTGAAT
>JBIJCR010000087.1:0-10171 GCA_044344595.1 Terrimicrobiaceae bacterium | reverse complement strand
GCGAAGGCGAAGGCGAAGGCGAAGGCGAAGGCGAAGTCGAAGGCGAAGGCGAAGGCAAAGGCTAAGGCAAAGGCGAAGGCGAAGGCTAAGGCAAAGGCAAAGGCGAAGGCGAAGGCAGCGGAGGCAACCCCAGCTCCTCTTCTTCCGGCTCTTCTTCCGGTTCTTCTTCCGGCTCCTCGACAGCGACTGAGTTGTCCTCTGCAGCCACGGCTGCCCAAGTCGCCCTCGCCCCGCGCGATCAGATTATTAGCCGCGCCATCCGTCAGCTTTCTCGCAACACCGCATCCGGTGGCAGCATCGAGGATCCTTTTTCCGTGGGCATCGACGTCGAACTCGGAGCCCAGCTCGCGGAAGTCCTCCTGCCCGACCTCAAGGGCCGGGAGCTCGCCCGAACCGTTCGCGCCCTCTACTCATCTCCCGCCACGGAGGTAGCACCCGATGCCCGCAGCCTCGCCGAAAAACTAATCGTTCTCCTTGAAGCCGCCCGCCACGGCGCACAGCGCGACGAACAAGTCCGCCGTTTCAACCCAGATGAGATCGATCCCGCCTATCGCGAAGCGGTCGAGGCCTATTTCGAAAAACTCTCCCGTGACGCCACCAAACGCTAGCCCATGAACCCTCCTTTGCACTCTTTCGCCTGGCGTTTTGGCGGCCCCCTCGCCGGGCTCCCGCCCGTCTTCGCTTGGAGCCTCCTCGCCCTGGCCGCCGTGCTGGGCGGGGTGTTGATCATTCTCAGCTACCGCCGCACCCTCGTCGTCCTCGCTCCTAGGCCGCGCCGCCTTCTGATCGCGCTTCGTCTCCTCCTCTGGCTCGGTCTGCTCTTGGCTCTTGCCGGTCCCACTCGAGTCGAGCGCACGTTTTTCAAAAACGAAACCCGCCCCCTCGCCGTGCTCGTGGACCACTCCTCGAGCATGACAACGCCGGATAACCGCAAGCAGCGCCGCCTCGACGATGCATTGCGGCTGTGGCGCCTTTTCGCACCTATCGCCGAGTCCGCCCATGGCACCCCGCGCTTCTTTGCCTTCGCCGATACCCCCGCGCCGGTTTCCGTCACCGACCTCGCCGACCTCACAAATCTTCCGTCCGGCAATACCCGCCTTTTTGCCTCGCTGGATCATTTGCTGGCCGAGGCCCCAGCTGGCGGCTGGGGCGGCATCGTCACCCTCACCGATGGTCTCGACACCACGGGGGCAACTTCAGGCGAGGCCATAGCCGCCACCACCCGAGCGGCGCTTGCCGCCGCCACGCCGCTTTACTTTTTGCCCGGTCACAACCGCCACGCCGGCCGCGATTTCCTTGCCCTGCGCGAACTCACCGTGCCCCCGCTGGTGCCGCCCCGCAGCACTTTCCGCCTCGAAGTCACGCTCGATACCTACCAACGCAGCCCCCGCGAACTCCCGCTGCGCCTAAAGGTCGGCGACACCTGGCGCGAGCCAGAGACGCTCCATCTCGCCGCCGGTCGCCGCGCCCTTTCCTGGAGTGCCGAGATCCCGGCCGACGCCCCCGGCCTGCTGTCCATCGAGCTCGTGGCCGGCACCGAACCCGATGCCTCGCGGGCCCGCGCCGAGGTTCGCATCGCCTCGCCCGCCACCACCCGCATCCTTTATTACCAAGGCGCGCTTGACTGGGGCTATCGTTTCCTGGCCGATGTCCTCCGCCGCGACCCCGGCTTTACCCTCACACCGATCTTTACCCTCGCGCCTATCGGCTCACCTCGCCCGAACACCTCGGTGGCTGGCTCGCTTCCCAACCTGCCTGCCCAAGCCGCAGGTTACGATGCCTTCGATGTCGTGGTCTTGGCCAACGCCGCCGCCTCTCAGCTTTCGCCCGCCCAGCAAGCCGCCCTCACCGCCTGGGTGCGAAGCGGCGGCACACTGCTCTTCCTCGCTCCCGACGACGCCTCCACCCGCGCCTACTCCGGCTCCGAATTGGAGAAAATGCTGCCTGTGGTCTTCGCCAGCACCACAACGGATAAAGGAGAAAACGCTGGCGTTGCCGATTTTCGTAATCGTATGAGGGCGTTGGGCGATGCCAATTCCAGGATCGAAACCGAATCTGCCAAAGACGCGCCCGGTACCAGCAAGAAATCCGAGCTCAGCTCCTTCGTCTGGGAGCCGCGTGCTGCCACCCTATTCGGTGCGGAACTCATCGAGTCTGCTCCCCGCTTCGCCAACTACGCCCGGGTAGACCGCGCCAAGCCCGGCGCCGATGTGCTGGCGCGCCACCCCACCGATCCAGCGTCCAATGGCGACGGCCGCGCCATCCTGCTCGCCCTCCAGCGCTACGGCCGCGGACAAAGCGCCGTGCTCACCAGCGACGCCCTATGGCGCTGGAAACTCGACCAGCCCAGCCGCGAACGGGGCGTGGAGAAATTCTGGCAAAACCTTTTCGCCTGGCTCGGCCGCGAACGCCAGCGCGGTATCCGCTTCGAGCGTGCCCCGCTTCTCGCCACGAAAGACCATGAGCTCACCCTTCGCGTGGTCGCCCCCTCCGGTCCGCTTCTCGTCACCGCCCGCCCAGAAGCCTCCGCCACCGCCCCCCTGGTCGACACCACCCCGATCACGCTTACCCCGTCCGGCGAGTCCGGTGAAGCGCGACTCTTCACCTGGAAGCCCGCTGCCTTGGGCACCTGGATCATAGAGGCCCGCTTAAGCACCGAAGAGCCCACACGCCACTTCCTCACCGTCACCGCCAAGCCTGCCGGCGAGGCGTCCGGCATCCCCACAGACGAAGCCCTCCTGCGAGCCCTAGCCGAGCGCACGGGAGGCGCTGTGCTCACCGACTCCCCACCGCCAGCCTGGCGCTCCGCCGCTGCCGCTGGCAACGGCGAACAACTCCTGCGTGAAACTGCCGAGCCCCTGTGGCAACAAGGGTGGATATTCGCCACCCTGCTCGCGCTCTACGCCCTTGAGCTCATTCTCCGTCGTTGCTTCCAACTGCTTTGATGTAAAAAACCTTTCATCTAATTGACATGAAACTGATCGCCCTGCTCTTGATTTTGACTTTCCTTGCCACGCCCCCCCTGTGGGCCGAGCCCGGCGACTCCCTTTCACCTCCGCCTACCCCGCTGGGCAGCACCGTAAACTGGGCTCGGCTGGTGACGCCGAACGAATGGGACCGTCACCGCAACAACGACCCCATGCTTGTAAATTTTATCAACACCCGCACCAGCCTAAACCTTGAGCCCACCTGCAAATCCGCCCACCCGGACGACCTTCGTGAACTATGTGCCTACCCCCTGATTTTTGCCAACTGGATCAACGAGCTCAAAGATCCCACCCAGTTGGCCAACGTTCGCGAATACCTGGCTCGCGGCGGATTCTTGTTTGTGGATACCTGCGTCAATCGAGATTTCGTGCCCGACCCCGATGTCTGGCTGCGCGATACCAGAAAGTGTCTCGAAAAAATTGCCCCGGGTCACGAATTGCGTCCACTACCCAACGACCACCCAATCTACACCGGTTTTTTCACGCTGAAGCACCGCCCACCCCATGCCTACCAAGACGGCATTGTTGATCCCCGCTGGGCCAAGCACCCAACCTACGGAGTTTTTGTGCAGGACCGCATGGTCGCGATCATCAGCCTCAACGGCATTCAATGCGCGACTGGCGAGACACCGCTAGAAGTTCGGCAGGACCGCATGAAACTCGTGGTTAACATCTACGTGTATGCGATGACTCACTGAGGTAGCGTTCCCCTCCCATAAATCACAAAAACTTTCTCCACCTCATTGCTACCGGCGGTGCCGCCTTTCTTGGCTGTAAGGTCATCGCCAAGCCCTCCGGCGCCCAAGTCGGCACTCCATCCACCCGAAAAAAATCCGGTCTGGCCATTCCCAGTGGACGCTTGCGCTTTCGCAGGAGCGACAAACGCAACGACTGGAGCGTCCACCCCAATGGTAACCTCAACCTCATCGGGCACCTCAACGCCCAGCCCTCCGTCCACCTCGCCTCCAAGTGGAACGTCGCCGAGGCCGCGCCAACTCACCGACCTCAAGCGCACCCGCAGCGGCGTGCAAAATCTCAATGTCGCCGTCCGCGAGTGGACCGACCAAATCATCTTCCTGCGAAAAATCTTCCCCGGCCGGGCAGACCAAAGCTACGGCATCCAAGTCGCCCGACTCGCCGGCCTCCCCGGCTCGATCATCACCCGCGCCAAGAAAATCCTCGAAAAATCGGAACTCAACGCCGCCGGACAACCCACAATAGCCAAAACTACCCGCAAACACCTCATCCCCGACCCAGACGCCGCCCAACTCGCGCTGTTTTGAAAAAACCACCACTACCCGCGGGCGTGGCATCAACAAATCGGACGAGACGGCGCTCATCACTCCACATTGGAGGGCGCTGCTCCGTCAGCAACGTCATCCAAGCCAAGTGCCGCATTTGATTATGTGGGAGCCACACGCCCAGCACGTTGTGAAAAAATAGCATCTCCATACTCGGGAGGGTTTTTCATCCAAAGGAAAGAAAATGTTGCCTGAGCCCAGTTTAAAACAGCAAGTCATTGTAGTGGCCGAAACTCAGTCACCGTAATGGAATCTGCACTGCATGATCAGAAGACTATCGCCCTCGACCCCATAGATAAGGCGATGCTCTTGAGTGATCCGTCTGGACCACCAGCCTTTCAGATTTTTCTTGAGTGGCTCAGGCTTACCGATTCCAGAAAATGGATTCCTCAAGGCATCCCTGATCAGTTCGTTGACTCGTTGGAGGATTTTACGGTCATTCTCCTGCCAGTAAAGGTAGTCTTTCCAGCCATTGGGGAGCCAGCTTAGTCGCATAGCTCGCCGGGCTGGATTTTGCCTGCCGCGTAATCAGCCAGACTCTGCTGGATTTGGGCGGCGTTCGCTCGAGTCGAGTGCAAATGCAAAGTCGTTTCCATGGCTTCATACTCTTCAATCGCTAGCAGCACCACGACCCCGGTTCCGTTTCGAGTGATGATTATAGGCTCGCGATCACGGGAAGCGGTTTCCATAAGGCCAGACAATTGATTTCGGGCTTCAGTGTAATTGATCGTTTGCATGAGCCTTCATTTCCATATGGACAGAATTCTGTCAATTTTTGATCAACGAACATAAGGTGGACTCGGAGGCAAGCTCAGCCACGCGTGAGTTCGTCGCACCGAATCGGGAATTGCGGCGATTTACGTCAACGAGCTCGCAGCCAATCCTCGATCCCATCCCCATCGGGATCGAGATTTTTATTATCCCGCACAGTCGGCCGCAACCTGCTCCTGTAGCGGTATTCAAAGCCATCCGGCAACCCGTCCCAATTCATATCGAACCCACGCCGTCGTCCCGATCTGGAGTTCCAAAAGATTGCCAAGCCCGTCCCGGTCGGCTCTGCCAAAGATCACGAATAGAATTCCATCAATGCGTGGAGCCGTTTTTATATATCCAAATGAAAGGAAATGTTGCCTGACCCCCAGTTTACAAGAAAGAGTGGGGTAAGAAATCAAAACTTCTCTGATCTACAAAGAATCTCTCGATTCGGGTACAAGAGTGGAGGGTAGTCCGACCGCGTTGGCGAGTTTGAACTGGCGTTTGTCGCCGGTTACGAACAAATCGGCGCCACACGACTCCGCTGCAGCGACATGAAGGATATCAAGCGTTCGGCAGAGAAGTTTCCTTGTGTGAAGGCGGGCCAGATAGGCAGCGCGGTTCCAAACAACCGGCCAATCCAGCATTTCCATGGAAAGAATCCCGTTGCGGTTATCCGAGTCGATGTGTTCGAGGGCCAAGAGTCCAGCAGCACTCGGAATGCTCTTTCGACCAATCGCCGCATGAATGGCGTTGCGAAGTTCGGTTTCCTGAAGTTGGTTGATGGTAATAGAGTTGGCTTTCTGCGCTTGGCGTTGCACAAAAGCGCTACCGGATTCGAAGATGTAAAGTTTCACAAGCGCCCCGGTGTCAAAATAGACTTTGGACATCGCAATAAAGGTCAGTCACGGTCCTGATAGACAGTGTCGGCAACCGAAGGGTGTCTGCTAGTGACCGCACCGGCGGCACGGGCGCGAGAAATCCAATCCGGCTTGGCAAGAGGAAGCTGCGCAGAAACCGGTTGGATCAAAGCCACAGGCGATCCGTGCGATGTCCAACGAAGAGTCTGACCTGCCGACAGGAGCTTACGAATTTCCTTGGAGCGGTGAACGAGGTCTCTCGAAGTTATGGTTCGCATGTATAACAAATAAGTTGAACACGGCGGTTTTGTCAAAGTACTCGTTGATGACTTTTTGGAAAAATCATGGACAGCAAAATCATTTTTTTGGAGCAATGGATCGTTGCCGCGCGCTTCGAAAAACCTGGGAGGGGGATCGTCTCGCATGCCCCAATTTTCAGCCGCGAAGCGGCGTAAGGTTCACGGTGAGGTTGCAAGACGAGTGTCTTTCACGGTCGGGGCGATCGTACCCCCCTCCTCTCATCGAAAAGAATCAGGCGAGAGCTTTGTGCGATCCATCGCAGAGGACTCCGTTTGCGCTGTGTTTGCAGGCGCAGAAGTATACGATGCCATCTTTTTCGGCGGTGTAGGGAACGGGTGAGAACCCTGTGCCTTTGTGTGAGCCGTCGCAGAAGGGTTGGGATTTGCTCTCACCGCAGGAGCACCAGTAGTAGGTCTTGCCTGCGACAACGGTGACGGGTGACGGTGATTTTTGGGCGATTTTTGGAGTTGGCATGGTTGGATTAGAGTTGAAATTTCAGCGGATGCGATAGGGTCCATCGCCAACGCTGAGGACTTCGATTTTTACATTCGTGAGGCCTTGCTTAGTGAATCCGAGGTCGTCGGCGACGGGTTTTGTGACATCGAGCATGCGACCACGGATGAAAGGTCCGCGGTCATTGACGCGGACTTTGGCCGAACGGCCGTTTTTCAGGTTGGTGACGCGGATGACGCATGGGATGGGCAGTGTTTTATGGGCGGCGACTTTGGTCCATGGCCAGAGTTTTTCTCCGGTGGCTGTCTTGCCGGGAAAAATGAGGAAATGCTCCGAGTAGTGGGATGCGATACCGACCTCGGTGTGGCCGATGGCTTCGCGGGGCTGCATGGGATGATATCGAATGCCGCGAATTGCGTAGGGCTTGGTTTTGTAGCCTTTGATATTTGGCCCGAGGCAAGCGGTGAGCGGCAGGCAAAATGCGACGATGAGCCCGAGGAGGAGAGTTTGCTGAAGAATTCGTTTCACGGTGTGGTGCGAGGATTCAACAATTGCAGTGCAGCCATACGCGAAGAGGGTATGCGTCCGCAATAGGTTTCAATCGCCGCCCTAGCACAAGCGGTGCCATCGTGGATGCCGAGCATGCGGCAGAGTTCGCTCTCAAAAAACTCGAGAGCCCGCATGGATGCGGGTGAGCGGCTTAGATGCGCGGTGGCGCGTGAGAAGAGATCATAAATCTCAGGAAACGGTTCGCCGGGTTGCGTGACGAGGTCGGTGAGTTCCGCGAAGTAGCCGCAGAGAAAAAGATTCGACGCGGAGGTGGCGGCAAAAACCTCGACCAACCTCACTTCGCGAAGCGTGTGGAGGGAGCCTCGTTTTGGATTGGCGTAGCCGATCTCAACCTTGTGAAAAAGGTCCAAGCGACCGGCAAACTGGCTTCCAGGCCTCCTCGCCGCGCGAGCCATGGCAGTGATTTTGCCATGCCCGCTGGTAAGCCATGTGGTGATGAGACTCGTATCGCTCCAAGCCTGCTTGCGGATGAGGATGGCCTCGGTTTGTTCCATGGCGGCCCCGCCCGTTTGTGGACTTAGAGAGCGATGACCCGGGCGCTGTAGATGTCGGCGTCAGCCGAGAGCTTGGTCATGACATCCGCTCCGGGCATGCTGTCGAGGTTCAGCAGCGTGAGGGCCCGTCCACCCTGCTCGGTGCGGGAGAGGCTCATGCTGGCGATGTTGATTTTCTCGGTGCCAAGGAGTGTGCCGATGTGGCCGACGATCCCGGGGCGGTCGCGGTTTTCGAGCATTAGAACAACCCCTGAAGGCGTGACTTCGACGGAATTGCCGTTCACCCGCACGATGCGCGGATCGTTTTTGGCACCGAAGAATGTGCCGCCGAGCGAGACTTTGCTATCACCGCTGAAAACGGCCACATGAAGCCATTCGTTGAAATCGGTCTGCTCGCTGGAACGAACCTCCTGCACATCAAGGCCGATAGTGGAAGCCATGCTGCGGACATTCACGCTATTCACTTCCTCGCCGCCGGCGTGTTTGAGAAAGCCGGTGAGGATGGCGCGACTGATCGCGTCGGTGGGCATTTCAACGGCCTTGCCGCCGTAGGTGATGACGACCCGGTCATTGCGTTTTGGCGCTAGCTGGGCAATGAAGCGGCCCATTTTGTCACCCAGTGTGAGATAGGGCTTCACGACCGCTGCAGTCTTGGCGTCGATGCTTGGCATGTTGACGGCGTTTCGGATTTCCCCATCGAGTAAAGCGGCGCGGATCGCCTGTGCGATTTCGATGCCGACATTTTCCTGCGCCTCGGCGGTGCTGGCTCCGAGGTGGGGAGTGAAGACGATATTCGGAAGTTCGCGCAGCGGAAAGTCGGCGGGCGGCGGCTCGACCTCGAAAACATCGAGTGCGGCTGCTCCGACATGGCCAGACTTGAGGGCATCGTGCAGTGCGTCTTCGGCGACAAGTCCACCGCGGGCGCAGTTCACGATGCGAACTCCTTTTTTGCAAAGGGCCAGTCGGCGGGCGTCGAGCATGTGGCGGGTTTCATCCGTGAGCGGCATGTGCATGCTGATGAAGTCGGCTTGTGGGAGGAGGGTGTCGATATCCTCAACAAGCTCCACCTGGAGGCTGCGGGCGCGGCTGACGGAAAGATAGGGATCGTAGGCGAGAACGCGCATGCCGAAGGCCATGGCGCGGCGGGCAAGCTCCGTTCCAATTCGGCCCATGCCGAGAATGCCGAGGGTTTTATTATAGAGCTCAACACCCTCGTATTTTTTGCGGTCCCAGCGTCCGGCTTTCAGGCTGGCATCGGCTTGCGGAATGTTACGAGCGATACTGACAAGGAGGGAAAAGGCATGCTCGGCGGTGGAGATGGTATTGCCACCGGGAGTGTTCATAACGATGACACCACGGCGCGTTGCGGCGTCCACATCGACATTGTCCACTCCCACACCGGCGCGACCGACGACCTTCAGGTTCGTAGCGGCTTCCAGAACAGCGGCGGTCACTTTGGTCTGGCTGCGAACGACGAGAGCCGAGAATTCCGGGATGATTTTGATAATCTCAGCCTCGGGCAGGCCGGTTCTGACAACAACCTCGAGAGCGCCGCCGGAGGAGAGTTCATCGACTCCACTTTGGGACACGGGATCGGCTACGAGAACTTTGGGAGTGGAAAGGGACATTTTCTTTTCTTTTAGAATGGTGGATTGTGAATGTGAAACATGTCGCCCGAGGGCGCTGAACTTTGGAGTTTATGAGAATTCACGAATCCGAAAATCAATTTTTATGAAATGGTCGTATCGCATCGCCCGGATCTCAGGCATCGATGTCAGAATCCATGTCACTTTCCTGCTCCTACCGGCATTTTTTGGATTCGCTGGATGGCAGGATGCGGGATGGCCTGGAGCGATTGGCGAGGTTTCCTTCATTGCGGCCCTGTTTTTCTGCGTGCTTCTGCATGAATTCGGGCACGCCATGGCTGGGAGACACTATGGTATCCGCACGCCGGACATCACGCTGCTTCCTATCGGCGGAGTGGCGCGGATGGATCAAATTCCTGACAAACCCTCGATGGAACTCGTCATTGCCATAGCAGGACCGGCGGTGAATGTGGCGATTGCCACCGTGCTGGCAGGAATTCTGATGCTGACAGGAGGAATTTTAGATGGGCCGGACAACACTCTGCGCGTCATGCTTCACAACCTGCTGGTGGTAAATTGCGGGTTGATTGTTTTCAACATGATCCCGGCTTTTCCGATGGATGGCGGGCGGGTGCTACGAGCGCTGTTGGCGATGAAATTCAGCCATCTCGCGGCGACGCGCGTGGCAGCCAGGACCGGGCAGGTGCTGGCGTGCGGATTTGCCGTGCTGGGATTTTTTGGGAATCCCATGTTGATGCTCATTGCCTTATTTGTATTCAATGGAGCCCAAGTGGAATTGCAATACGCGGTTCAGCAGGAGCAATACGAACAAATGCTGCGGGAAATGATGGCGAGGAACGACCCTCG
>JBIJCR010000086.1:0-10173 GCA_044344595.1 Terrimicrobiaceae bacterium | reverse complement strand
GCCCTCCTAAATCACGCAACCTCCGCATGAGAGTTGATCCAAAAGGTCACGCTTCCCTAGAGGCATGGGCAAAAGCGGCGCGATTGGATTGAGCACTTTTAATGCTACCTTGATCAATGGGATGTACTTGTTAAGGCCACCCCAACTTTCTGAGACCCTCAGCACCACATCCCGCCCTTTTCGTCCCAAGATCGCCCCTCCCACGAACACGGCCGTCCGCAATGTCGAGGGCTTGCGATACCCACTTTTCCGCGCCACCCCTGCTTGGTAAAACGACAGCAGACTGAGACTCAACACAACCCCCAAGAACGCCGCCTCCGTTGCGAAAAACTTCTTTGTGGAAAAACCGTCGGCATTCAGATTGTTCTTCATCTCCTCGATCCGTTGTTCCACCGTCGCCCGACCGTTGTATTGCCTGCAATCCAACACAGTAAGAATCATTCCTATTACATTCCACGAAAAGCGTTTAAAAAATTTATGACTGAAGAATCAGCTCTTCAATCGCTTGGCAGTCGGAGCGGATGCTCAGCTTGGGATAGGGAAGGAGGAGGGGCGATCCCAGAAGTAGCGTTTGAGGAGGACTTTGATGGTTGCGGTGAGGGGGACTGCGAGGAGAGCTCCGAGGAGTCCACCGAGGATGAGGCTCCAGGCTAGTACGGAGACGATGACGGTGAGGGGGTGGAGGCCGACGGATTCGCCGACGATCTTGGGAGCGATAAAGATGCCGTCTATATTATTGGCCAGGATGAAGATGGCTGTTACAATGAGAGGGTGGGTCCAATCGCCAAACTGGGCAGCTGCGATGATGACGGCGGGGATGTAGCAGATCATCATTCCGAGGTAGGGGATGAGGCCGAGGACGCCGACCATGAGTCCGATCAGGATGGCGAAATCAAGCCCCATAACGAGTAGTGCGATGGCGATCAGGAATCCATCGATGAGGCTGACAATAAGTTGTCCTCGAAAGAAGCTAATGAGGTAGGAGTTGATCTCGCTGACGAGGGAGACGATCTCATTTTTGAGAGGGGAAGCGCGGAGGGGGAGGTAGCGGCTCCAGTTGTCGGCGATGGAGGCGCTGTCTTTGAGGAAGAAAAACAGGAAGATCGGCACGAGGATCATGCTGAGGAGGAGGCCGAAGACGCCGAGAAAGCCACCAAGGCTGCGTTGGAGAAAACGGCCGGATTCCACGGCGAGGTCGGGGATTTTTTGCTGCACCCAGATTCCACCGTCTTTGATCGATTGGCTGATGAGGGCGGTGAGTTGCTCGTTCGTTTGCTGCTCGGCACTTTCGTTTTGAAGAAAGTCGAGGGTGGAGAGGCGGTGCAGATTTTCAAAAGTGCGTGTCGTGAGCGCCTGCGTCTTTTGCATGTAACTCGGGAAGTTTTGCACGAGCGTTGTTCCTTGGCGGTAGGCGGGGGGGATGATGTAAACGAGGAGACCGACGAAAAAGGCCGCAAAGGCGAGGTAAACGAGAATGATACTGATGAGGCGGCTCAGCCCGAGTCGCATCGAGAATTTCACAACGGGTTCCAGCAAGAAGGCAAGAATAGCTGCGACGGCGATGGGAGTGAGAACGGGCTGCAAAAAGGATATCGCGCCAACGACGAGCGAGCCGATGAGTAGGATCGTGGCTCCGATGGCCAGAAAGGAGAGCGATGTGATGGCTGCCCAGAGGGATTTGGTTTGGAACGGGGTCGGGTGCATTGGTTTTTACTGATCCGTCTTGTTGACGAAGGCCATGCCTTGCTTCTGGCGGTCGAGAAATTCCTTTGCCAGCTTGCGGTAGGCGAGGGTTCCACTGCCATGGGGGTCGTGTTCGAAAATGGTTTTCCCGTGGCTTGGAGCCTCGGCAAAGCGGACGGTGCGGGGGATGACGGATTTGTAAACGACATCCTGAAAGTGGCTGCGCACTTCTTTTTCCACGGCGGGATTCAGGTTCGTGCGGCTGTCGAACATTGTGAGAAGAAGGCCGGAGATCGAGAGGGTGGGATTCGCGCCGCTGGCGCGGATGCGGTCGGTCACCTCCATGAGGAGTCCGAGACCTTCTAGGGCGTAATACTCGCACTGGATGGGGACGAGAATCTCATCAGCGGCTGCGAGAGCGTTGGACATGAGGATGCCAAGTGAGGGCGGGCAATCGAGGAGGATGTAGTCGAAGAGGCTCTGTTTGCGAAGGCCCTCGAAGCACGTGCGCAGGCGCATCATGTGGTCGTCCATGCGTGCGACTTCGATTTCGGCACCAGCGAGATCGAGGTTGGAGGGGATGAGGGAAAGGTTTTTGATACGGGTGGGAATAACGAGTTCGGCAGCGGATTTCTCGCCAATGAGAGCGGAGTAGATGCTCGGATTTTCGTTTTCCTTGCTGTCGAGAACGCTAGTGGCGCTGCCTTGAGGGTCGATATCAACGAGCAGGATGCGGGATTTTTTCTCCGCGAGGGCAGCAGCCAGATTGACGCTGGTAGTGGTCTTTCCTACTCCTCCTTTCTGGTTCGTGATGGCGATAACTTTCATTCCGTGGGTGCTTTGTTGCGCAGAGCGGGGGTGAATTGTCAACTGCTTCGGCGCTTGGACTCAGCGTTTGCCATAATAATCGACGAGTCCGGCGGCGACGCTGTCGGCGTATTCACGGTAAATGCTTGGCCGCACGGCTCCGGCGACTTTCTTTTTTCCCTCGTAGTCACCCGCTTGAATGCGGGCGTGGACATCGCGCGAGTTCATCACATAAGGCTCCACGTAAATGACTGGGCATTGGAAAAGGCGGTTCGCGAGGAGGTTTCTTCCCCAAATGTAATCGCTATCTCCGATGCGGACGGCGGTTTTCCCATGGTAAATAAATGGCGGGAGCTTGGTGGCGGCGGCCATGGATTTGACGAGGGATTTTGTGACGGCGACTTCTTCGGGGTAGGTGCGATTGAGGAGCTTGACGAGCATCTCAAAGCGTTGGTCGTCGTAGGCGAGTTCCTTGGCGCTCCAGGCTCCTGTGATGAGGAAGTGGAGGTGGTTTTTGGCGACTAGGGAGGGCTTGGCCGGGTTGCCCCAGTCCTCGGCGTTGAAATGGAGACAGAGGACGACATCCGGGCGGATCGAGGTGTTCACGAGTGTGGCGCGGCGGCGGATTTCGCTGGTGCGGTAAAAAAGTCGCTCGCTTTCCTTGGCGACGGCACGGGGAGTCACGCTCTCGCCCTTGTCCCGAAGAGAGGCGGCGGCCTGCTTGCGGAGCTTGGCGGGGCGTAGTTTCGTGATCGGGTCGGAGCCCGAGCGGGTCAGCCACACCTCGGCGCCGAGGGCTTTCAGACGCTGCACGAGGAGCTTGGCGACACGGAGCGTCATATCGCCTTCGGCAACGGGTTTGTTTTTTCCAATCTGGAACCAGCGCTCCTCGATCTTTGCCCACTTGCCGCCTATGTGGCCGGGATCGATGGCGATTCGCAAGCCTGAGAGGGGCTTTCCGGCTTGAGGAGCCATATCGCTACGCGGCCGCCAAAAGCGTGGAGTCGGATTTGCTGTGGGCCCGGCGAATTTCAGCATGTAGGGCGGCTTCCCGGCACTCGTGCGAATGCGCGCAGCGGCAGGCGTGATGGTAATGACCTCTGCAGCCGCGCCATTCGGGGCATAGATATTATCCAAGAGGCGGCTGAACTCCTCGTGGGTGATTGTGTTTTGAAACTTGTCGAGCTGCGACCAATTCGGGGCTTCTGCAAGCGGACTGAGTTTAGCAGCAATGCCGGAGTGTAGGCAGGCGAGAAAAAACAAAAAGGCAGCGAAAGGTTTGTGCATGGAGGATTTTTTAAATGCGTTTGCGGCGCGTTGCTATAAAAAGAGCAGATGATTCGTCTTCTCTTTCTTGGTGACATCGTTGGCGAGCCTGGTCGGGCTGCGGCGAAGGTGGTGGTTTCGGAAATGCTCAAGGCGGGAGAGGTCGATTTTGTCGTGGTAAACGGTGAGAACGCCGCGCAAGGCAAGGGTATTTCCCCGAAGATAGCGATCGACCTGCTGCGGTGCGGCGTGGCAGTGATCACGACTGGCGACCATGCATGGGACCAAAGGGAAATCATTCCCTACTTTCCTACCGAGCCCAGACTGCTTCGGCCGATCAACTATCCGGTGGGGGTCCCTGGGAATGGCAGCATCGTATTGGATACAGCCAAGGGAAAAATTGCTGTCATGAATGTGCAGTGCCGCACATTCATGTCGCAACCACTCGACAACCCCTTCCATGCCGCCTTGGAGGAAGCGGAGCGACTGCGCGCGGAGACGCCGGTGATCTTTGTGGATGTGCACGGGGAAACGACGAGCGAGAAAACGGCTGTGGCGCGGCATCTCGACGGCAAGGTCTCCGCCGTTGTCGGCACCCACACACATGTGCAGACGGCGGACGAGCGTATCCTGGCAGGCGGCACGGCATTTCTCTGCGATGCGGGCATGTGCGGCGCGGTGGACTCCATACTCGGTCGCGAGGCGGGACCAGTAATTCAAAAATTCCTGGACTGCATGCCAATCAAATTTCCCATTGCGAGGGGCCTCGTGCAGGTCTGCGGGGCATTGATTGAAATCGACCCTGAGACCGGCAAGGCGACTTCGATCGAGCGGGTGCAAAAGATCGTCGACCACCGCTGAGGATATGCTGCGGGGGCCACCTTTCCACCATGCCAAGCTCCACCTCTTTTAAAATCCTGGTCCGCGAAAACCGGCGCACATTTTTTCTGGCGCTACCGATCGTCGCAGGACTCGTCGGACAGATGCTCATCAGCATCGCCGATACGATCATGGTCGGACGGGTGGGCGTGACGCCACTGGCCGCGTGTGCTTTTGCCAATACGATTCTTGTCGTGCCGATGGTCTTTGGTTTCGGACTGCTCTCAGCAGTGAGCGTGAACTCCTCCCATGCGCACGGGGCGGGCCGCTCGCACCTTGCGGGTGATACCCTGCGCGGCGGCGTGCTGCTGGCTGTCGCAATGGGTCTTCTCGTCGGAGCGGGGGCTCATGCAGCGCTGCCTTTTCTTCCGCTACTTGGTCAACCGCAAGAGGTGAACGAAACAGTCAGTGTTTTTTTTCTGCTCTGCGCCTGGTCGTTATTGCCGCTTTTTGTGAGTGGCGCGACGAAGAATTTCTGCGAAGCCTTGAGGCGCCCTTGGGTTCCCTTTTGGATCATGATGGCAGGGGTGCTGCTGAATGTGTTTCTGAACTGGGTTTTAATTTATGGAAACCTCGGCGCCCCTGCCATGGGAATCAATGGAGCCGGGGTCGCGACCTTGTTGAGTCGAGTCGCCGTGATGTGTGGCATTCTGATATATCCTGCGTTTGAGCGATCGCTAAGCGCCGCGTGGCCGAGCGACTGGCTCGCCCCCGGCCTGTTTGAGGAAGCACGGAATCTTCTAAAAATAGGCATTCACACGGGAGGCTTGAACCTGTGCGAGGTAACTGGCTTTTCGATCGGCTCCCTGATGATGGGATGGCTCGGCGTCGTGCCGCTGGCAGCGCACCAGATCGCGCTTTCGGTGGTGGGAACGACATTCATGGTTCCTTTGGGCCTTGCACAAGCCGTGAGCGTGCGAGTTGGCCACGCGCGGGGAGCGAGACGGGGAAAAATAATTCCGCCGATCGTGCACGGCTCACTTGGGCTCACTGCGGGGGTCATGGCCGTTTTTGCGGCGGGATATTTGCTTTTGGGAAATGTGATGGCGGCGGGTTTCACGCCGGATGCCGCCGTTCGTGCGCTCACCGTGCAGTTGCTTGTGCTGGCGGGCGTATTTCAGATTTTCGACGGCATCCAAGTGGTTTCGTCGGGTGCGCTGCGTGGATTTGCGGACACGAAGATTCCTTTTGTGGTGGGCATCATTTCCTACTGGTTCGTGGCACTGCCGGTGTCCTGGTTGACTGCATTCTATTTCGGCTTCGGCGCACCCGGCATCTGGGTTGGGTTTGTCGTTGGCTTGGGAGTCGCAGCCGCAGCGATGTCCACCCGTCTCCTTAGAAAATGCAAGCGCCTCAATGTCTCGCCAAGCGCTCATGCAGCGGGATAAATTTTGCCAATGTCGGAAATGATCCATGAGACTCTGCGCAGCCTTCTTTGCAGCCTCGGCGATGCTATTCGGGATGCTGTCGTCTCGGGGCGGACGCATCTCGATGCTGTGCGCCTCTCGGCGGTGGCGGGTCAAACAGGCGGCGACACCATTTACGCGGTGGACAAGATCAGCGAAGAGGCGATTCTTGAATGGTTTCGCGCCCATTGGCCCCTTGAATTTCCCGTCCAGATCGTGATGGAAGGCATCGAGGACGAGCTTTGCTTTCCCGAGGGCACGGCGGCGTCTGCCACGGATTGGAAATGCATCATCGACCCGATCGATGGCACGCGCGGCATCATGTATGACAAGCGCAGCGCGTGGGCGCTCGCCGGCATTGCACCGCAGACGGGTGAAGGCACACTACTCTCGCATATCATCGCTGCGGCCATGACGGAAATCCCTGTCACTAAACAGTGGCGGGCGGACCAATTCAGCGCCACGCTCGGCGGCGACTTGATCGCAACAGCCCGCGACCTGCGGGGCGGGGGAGTCGAAATCATCCAGCCCGTTCCTTCGCGGGCTGCCGACTTCTCGCATGGATTCTCCTCGTTGGTGAAATTTTTCCCCGAGGGTCGCACCCTCACCTCGCAGATCGAGGAGCGACTCTGGGATGAGTTGATCGGATTGAACCGCAGCCTCTCACCGCAGATTTTCGACGACCAGTATCTTTCCACCGGCGGACAGTTCCATGAACTCATCACGGGCCGTGACCGTATGATTGGCGACCTACGTCCACTCATCCTTCGTGTGCTCGACATGGAATCCCAGCTCGTCTGCCATCCTTACGATGCCTGCGCGTGGCTCGTGCTTCGCAAGGCTGGCGTGGTTTTTGAGCATCCGCTCGGTGGTTTTCCCGACGCGCCGCTCGACACCAAGACTGGCATTGCCTGGATCGCCTACGCAAATGAACGCCTGGCCTCGCGGGCTCGGCCGGTACTCATGCGCATTTTGGAGCAGTTTCTGACATGACACGCGAACGGTTGTTGGCATTGACGGGAGCGACGATTCTCAAGGCGCTTTTCCTTACGCTCCGGCTCCGCATCGAAGATCGAAGCGGCATTTTGAAGGAGGACGCTGGTTCTCCCGTCATTGTCTGCTTCTGGCACAACCGGATTCTCGGTATCACCTTTGCCTTTAACCGCATCTACCCAAAAAAACGCGCTGGCGTGACCGTTCTGACCAGTCCCAGCAAGGACGGGGAAATCCTCGCCCAGCTTGTGGGAGCGTTTGGCATGGAGGCGGTGCGCGGATCGAGTTCCCGTCGCGGATCGCGGTCACTTCTTGAGTTGGTGAGGCTCATTCGCAGCGGTCGCGATATCGCCATCACTCCCGATGGACCACGCGGCCCACGCTACTCACTGGGCCCTGGCATTATTCTTCTGGCACAAACCACCGGCGCCCGAATTGTGCCCGCACACGCCTCGTTCTCGCGATGTGTGCGAATGAAAACATGGGATGGCTTCATCATCCCGTTGCCATTTTCGAAGGTGTCGGTCACGATCGACGGGGCTTTGAACATTCCCGGCGAACTGACCGGGGAGGAGTTCGAAGAGAAACGCAAAAATCTGGAGGATCTTTTAGAACATGCAGCGGATTGATGGAGCGGCGGTCGCCGCAAAGGTGATGGAAGAAACAAAGGCGCGCATTGCGGCCTTGGCGAAGCGCGGTGTCCAGCCGGGACTCGCTGTGGTGCTTGTAGGCGATGATCCCGCATCCCGGGCCTATGTGCGCTCGAAGGATCGCAAAGCCGCCGAGCTTGGCCTGCATTCGGTCAAACACGAACTCCCTGCCGATACGGACCAGTCAACGCTCTTGGCACTCGTCGCCGAGCTCAATGCCGATCCGGCTGTGCACGGCATTCTTGTCCAGTCCCCTCCCCCACCTCAGATCAACGAAGCCGAAGTCGTTCTGGCGATCGATCCCCGCAAGGATGTCGATGGCTTCCACCCTGTGAATGTCGCCAAGCTTGCGATGGAGGATCCGACGGGTTTTGTGCCCTGCACGCCTCTTGGGTGCATCCGCCTTCTTCATGAGGCCGGCATCGAAACCGCCGGCAAGAGCGCGGTCGTGGTCGGGCGCAGCATGATTGTCGGAAAACCCATGGCCCTCCTGCTCATGAAACGCGGACCGGGCGGAGACGCCACCGTAACGGTCGCCCACTCCCGCACCCGCAACCTCGCCGAGGTGACGCGCAGCGCGGACATCGTCATAGCCGCCATCGGACGCCCGCATTTCCTCGGTGCCGAACACATCCGCGAAGGCGCGGTGGTCATCGATGTGGGCATCAATCGCGTGGACGATCCGACACATCCCAAGGGCTACCGCCTTGTCGGCGATGTGGACTACGACGCCGTCGCGTCGAAATGCACGGCGATCACTCCCGTTCCGGGCGGCGTGGGGCCGATGACCATTGCCATGCTCATGGCGAATTGCGTGACGGCGGCCGAGCGATTGACGGCCTAAACGCTGCGATCAATCCTCGATGGATACCTGTGCGTCGTCGTCCTCTTCTTCGCTGGACTTCTCTTTTTTGGGAGCCTTGGCTGTGACGAGCACCTTGTCGATGCGCTGGCGGTCCATATCGATGACTTCGAACTCGAAGCGGTCCCAAGTGAATTTTTCCCCTTCACGCGGCAGGTGGCCGATCTGGTGGAGCAGGAAGCCGCCGAGGGTCGAGTAGCGGTTGTCATCCTCGCCGGGCAGATCGTCATCAATACCCAAGCTGGTTTTGGTTTCATCGATGTCGAGCATCGCATCCACGAGCCAAGTACCATCCTGCCGGAGCACGGCCTTCGGGTCATGCCGCTGCTCACGCTCGGGAAGGTTGCCGACGATAGCCATCATCACATCGTTCAGCGTTACGATTCCTTGCAGTCCGCCGAATTCATCCACGACAAGGGCTATGTGTTTGCCAGTCTTTTTGAAAGCCTCGATCAACTTGCCGGCCGGCATGGCCGTGGGCACATAGTTTGGAGGGGTCACGAGGGCACGCAGCTCCACCCGGCCGGCGAGTGAGAGGTTTGCCCAGAGGGATTTAACGCTTACCATGCCAACCACATTGTCGCGGGTGCCTTGATAGACGGGAAAATGCGAATGCCCACTGCCCGCAATGCGACGCCAATTTTCCTCATCTGGATCGTCGAGAGAGAGCCAGATCAAGCGAGCGCGGGGCGTCATGAGATCGCCAGCAGTTTGTTCATCGAGTTCGAAGACGCCTTCGACCATGTCCTTTTCGGCCTTCTTGAAAATACCCGCGCTCAGGCCCTCATCGATGAGCACGCGGACCTCCTCTTCCGATACGACAGACTCCTTTGGCTTGCGGATGCCGAGGGCGGCCATGAGGAAATCGCTGGAAACATTGAGCAAATTCACCAGCGGGGAAAAAAGTTTTGCCAGACTGTTCATCGGACGGGCGAGGGCCGAGGCAATGCGCTCGGGATTGTTCAGCGCGATGCGCTTCGGAACGAGTTCTCCAATGATGACCGAAAGGTAGGTGATGGCACCCACCACGATCGTCAGCGCTATGGCCTCGGCGTAGTCTTCCAGGGCAGGAATTTTTGATAGCACCCCGGCAAGCCGATCCGCGATATTCGCACCACCGAGGGCACTGGCCAGCACACCCACAAAAGTGATGCCCACCTGCACGGTGGAGAGAAATTTTCCTGGAGAATTTGCGAGGGTGAGGGCGAGCTTGGCGCCGCTTGCTCCATCATCGGCCATGCCTTTCAGGCGCGCTTTCCGTGATGTGACCACGGCGATTTCGGCCATCGCAAACAGGCTGTTTGCAAAGAGCAGCAGAAAGATAAATGTGATTTCAAGTGTCAAGGACGACATATTTGGTAAACGGGGAGCCTATCCGACAATAGACAGGGGCGCAAATACGAACATTTATCCTAAATCCCGCAGTTGGGAGTTCAAGGTGAGGGTGAAGCCAGCCAATTTTCGGGGTTGAGCGGGTTATTCCAGCACAGGTAACGCTCAAAGGTCTGCTGGCAATCCAACTGCGGCGCAGTTGAGGCCAACCAACGCTGGAGCCGCTTGTAGGCTTGGCTGATGGCTGCCCACCACTTCTCGCTGACGCCGAGTTTCAGAGTCTTTTGGCGAGAGC
>JBIJCR010000167.1:0-2788 GCA_044344595.1 Terrimicrobiaceae bacterium | reverse complement strand
CGCTTTTTTAGCTTCACCGCGTTGCACCCTCTTGCCACGAACGATCACCCGGCCCTTCGTAAAATAAGTCTCCTCACGAATCTGCGACATAACATCCCACTTGCTGGAAACAATCGCTGGCAAAATGAACTTCGTGCGAATGTCGGCTTCGGTGAGAGATTTTTTATTCATGCAGCTGTGTTCAATTCAGAGAGCAGCCAGATGGTGGCGCATTTTTGAAATTCGAGAGACGAGCAGGCTCATTTGCTGCATTCCAGCTTTTCCCATACCGGCGGGCAATTTTTTTCCGGGATTAGGATCGGTTGGCGAACAGATTTTTTGAGCGGAATAAATTGCTATCGGGAAACCGAAACAGCACAAGGCGCACCCAGCAAGAAAAGCCCAACCGACTCAAGTCACAACCGCCAAGCCTGAACGCAGTGCGGCGGAGGCAAAGGCATTCAGGCTACTCGCCCTCTCCTCTGCTTTTCAAGCCAGGGCCTCGTGGAGACCCAGATCGACGCGTAAAACAAACTTGCCGCTGTATTTTTTTTGCTCCGGGCTGGGAAGTTTTCGCCCATCCGCCAGGATGAGTTCCACAACCTCCTCAGCCACTTCGCAGATTTCTGAAAACACAGCAGCCCAATCACTGCCGTGCACGCCACCATAGGAAAGCGCCGGAACCCGTCCGATGTAGCAACCATCCTCATCACTCCACTCGACAATCTTCGCATAGCGATCCGCAATCCGGGATTTGCTTAGCTTCTTCGGCATGACTTTTGATAAGACAAAATTGGATTGATTCAAATGCTTCAGCATGGCTGAGCCGTAGATCCCTTCCATTTCCGCTTGCGCCCTTCGCAAACACCCTGTGCTTGCGCGGCCTTCATTGCGATTGCATCATGCCCGCACTGTGACTCAACCACTCCTCATCGCTGGCCGCTCGTTTTCATCCCGACTCCTTCTTGGCACTGGCAAGTTTTCCTCGAATGAAACCATGCGCGATGCGCTGGATGCGAGCGGGTGCGAGATCGTGACAGTTGCCCTGCGACGGGCTGATTTGAGCGGGAAGAAGGATCCTTTTGCGAACATTCTGGATTTTATCGATCCCAAGAAATATCTGCTCCTTCCGAACACAAGCGGGGCGATGAATGCGGACGAGGCGGTGCGGTTGGCGCGACTCGCTGCGGCATCTGGGCTTCCCAAGTGGGTGAAACTCGAAATCCACCCCGACCCGCATTATTTGCTTCCGGACCCGATAGAGACGCTTGCGGCTGCGGAGATTCTGGTTAAGGAAGGCTTCACTGTCCTGCCTTACATCAATGCCGACCCCGTGTTGGCGCGTCGGCTTCAGGATGTCGGCACGGCCACCGTTATGCCCCTCGGCTCGCCCATTGGCAGCAACCGGGGGCTCGATACCCGCTCACAGATCGAAATCATCATCAAACAAGCCACCGTCCCGGTTATCGTGGATGCCGGAATCGGTGCCCCAAGCCACGCCGCCGAGGCCTTGGAAATGGGTGCCGACGCCGTGCTGGTGAACACAGCCATCGCCGCCGCCGAAAATCCCGTGCGTATGGCAAGAGCCTTCAAAGCCACCGTCGAAGCCGCCCGCAACGCCCACGAAGCCGGTTTACCCATGCGACTCGACCATGCCTCCGCGACGAGCCCCCTCGCTGCGTTTTTAAAATCAGCTTGAACACTCAAAAATAGGCACCAACCGACACCGTGTCTAAAAGGATGGGAAGCGCCATTCCCGAAGGCTTCACCATTTTTGCCTTACCCGAAAATGTCCGCCGCCGCCTGCTCGACACCCACAGCCTCGTCGCCACCCGACTACCTCTCACCAACGGACGCACGATGAACATCCACAAACCCATCCAACCCGATGGATAACAAAAAAGCGTCTATAAATGCTCGAGATCGAATGGGAAGCTGGAGTGCCCCCGAAATTTGATCCAATTGTTATGAAAGGATTTGTTGGTGTTTCGGGTTGGTTTTGCGAATTCTCCGCGAACTCCAAAATTTCGCAGTCTCGCGAGCTTCGCAATCTCATTGACTGCGAAGAAATCCGCGTTGCGGATTAGTGGCGGAGGAGGTGGGATTCGAACCCACGGAACCTTTCGGCTCTCCGGTTTTCAAGACCGGCGCAATCGACCACTCTGCCACCCCTCCAAAATAGCAATTATTTTACGCAAACTAATTTGAGACACAATTGCAGACATGCTGTCATGGGCACTTTGATGCTAGCAATCGAATTTTCCGACGGCATAAACGAGCTTGCATTTGCTGAGACTATACAGATCGCGAAAGAGAGTTCGCAAGTTTTTCATCGTCACAATTAGCGAACATCAAAATCCAAACTGACTCAAAGCGGCGAAAAGGAAGTCGTGGTCGACACGACAACCCAGTAGAAAAATATCACCTTCCCGACGGATACGAAACTGGCGGCCAAGATCGTGCGAGGAGAAGTGAAACTGGCGAACAAGCACGGAGTCAAATTGCGTCAGAGTTTCGAGCGCACGGTGCCGAAACTTCTAGCGGCCCAACGCGGGCGCCGCACCAAGGGCGGAGCGGTTGCAGCGCGCAAGGCGGCGAGACGCTTGCAGACGATCCCGGACAGGTCGTGCGACAACTCGATGCCGGCTTGCCTGCGGAAGCAAAAGACCCGCGCTGAGAATCGAGCCTGTCAGAAATTTTGTGTTTGGGTCAAAAACTGAAAGGACAGGGAAATGACTAAAACAACGGAGACAAAAAAGAGAAGTGCAGATGAGATCATCGACATGATGTTGGAGGATTACGGGACGAG
>JBIJCR010000166.1:0-2858 GCA_044344595.1 Terrimicrobiaceae bacterium | reverse complement strand
AGGTTGGAGCGAACCTTCCAAAGTCGCCTCACTCGTTCACCAGTGGATGCGCGATCAAGTAAACGCTACCGCCACGACCTAAAGTCTATTAGCTAACAAACATTGGTATGAGAAGTGCGAAGGAAGCACATCGGTATGGTCTAAAAGGCGCAGCGATTTTTTCGGGCAGCGTGGTGGATTCCGCCCTCGCCAATCGGTTCATGAAACTCGCCGGGGCTTGAGGTCGAGACTCGAAATTCCTAAAACTTCACCAGCACGCCCCAGTCGGCTTGATTTTCTAATCTTGAGGATAGACCTGTCATGGCAGTTACGCTGGAGCCGGAGTTGTCCGTCTGGTCCCAGCCGGTGCCGTAGATGAGATACGAACTGCTCTCTGATGGCTTGTAGCAGAGCGGCTGGCCGGTGAGCGGGTCTGTGGGGATCGATGGCAGTAAGGCTGGCACGAGGCCTTCAAGGGTCGCGGGCAGACGCCCGTAGGCCATGCGGTGGCGCTCGACCGCGCAGGCGGCGGCCATGCTTTGGAGGATTGTCTGGATGGCTGCAATCCGCTTGGCCACGCGGAGAATATCTGGCATCGCCTGGTAAGATAAGGGATTCCGGATCTTATTCCAAACGGAGGAACCGGCACGCGCGGCCTCCATCTCTGCGAGGGTGGACGGAAGTTCCTTGGGGTGGTTCACGGCATCGATGTAGCTCTGCATGGTTCTGATATATTCAGCTTTATCCTCGTTGAACCAGCCTTCGGGCCAGAGTGTCGCTGCGATACGAAGGGCAGTAAGATTCTTTGATTTTCCAGTATCGGAAGACTGAATTTGCATAAGAACCTCGGGATGCCTTTTGAGGTCAATTTGGAATAATGACTCTCTTTCCCCGCGAAGAGCGTCTGAAAGGCCTGCCATGAGATCGATGCGGGAGAGTTCGCTGGAGAGGTCCGACAATTGAGCATCCGTCCATGCGTGGCGGTCCAGACCGTCGCTGACGACCTGGGATATACGATCCAGGATGCTGGCTTCAACAAGCAGCGAAACGAGGACTGGCTCGGATCCGCTGGCGCGTGCCAGAGCCAAAAGCGTCTGAACATCTTGAAAGGCATTGTCCGGACGGCCAGTCGCCAGTTCGGCGAGCGCCCTCCCTTGGAAGACCCTGGAGATTGTTATCAGCGGTCCGAGGTGGGGCAGGGGAGTCCAGAAAACTTTCGAGTAGTCAAGCGGCCAACAAACCCGCGGTCGGCGGACCGCTTGGGCGACTTCCTCAAGCAGAGGAGCTGAGGGGGCAAGACTCTTTAAAACCAATTCCCCCGCGGCCTGATCGTCGCCCTTGAAATCAGGATTCACGAACCGTGCTGTGAAATGGATCGGGCTCTCGCCCGGGTCAGGTTTCCCGGCCATTTTTTTCCAAGGCAGATCCAATTTTCCAAGTCGCGAATCCTTCTCGGAAGCAAAGAGTTCCTGAAAGACCGGTGCTGCGGCTACGTTGTCGGCATCTAGCACCGGTGGCGGCACGAGTTCCTCGAATCGTGTGGGCTCGTTCTTGTCCCGGAGCATGGCCAGGGCGGCGCTCAGCTTTTTTGCACCCCACCAGTTTGTCCATGAATAGAACAGGGTGACTAGGGTGACGATGCAGACAGTGATGAGGAGGAGGGGTTTGAGAATTTTCATCTATTTATTGGTTATTGGTTTTGGGAATCGTCTAAGTTGCAGGTTGGGATGTTTGGGGAGTGGCCTTTGGCAGTCGAAATTGCAGTTCCATCTGAAGGGGTTCCTGGATCGGAGAGGGATCCATCTCCTGAGGAAATTGTCCGGTTGCGACGATGCACTTGATCGTTTCGGCTCGCGCCAGAAACGCCTCGCGGTCGAAGGGCACAGTCCCAGTCGGAACGTCCGGCGTGGTGGCTCGGAGAAGAACGATGAACATCCAGCACACAGCCAACGAAGTCCATGCGAACCGTGGAGCCCAGGCGATGGGCTCCGCGTTTTGGCGTGCGGCTTGCAGGACCCTGTGCTTCAACCCTCCTGGCAGCTCCGGCGGGCGGGCCCGGCGGAGAAGGGATTCGATTTCCTCGTTGTTCATGTTTCATCCTCCAGACGCATGGCGTCGCGCAATTTGTCTAATGCGTAGCGATATCTGCTCGCGGCGGTATTTGCCGAGATGCCAAGGATGCCGGCGATCTGCTGGAAGGTCTTCTGCTCCCATGTTTTCAAATGCACCACCGCGCGCTGCTCCTCCGGCAGGGTCGCCAGCCGTTCAAGCAACGCCGCGATTTTCTCATCCTCGCTGGGCTCAGGCCGGAAGACAGTCTGCGCTTCCCAAGCGAAGTTTTCGAGCATCTGCCGCCGGGTCGCATCGCGGCGCACGACATCCACATGGGCGCGGTAGATGCACCGCAAGACAAATGAGCGCGGGTTGAGTATGGTGAACCTCGGACGCCGGGCCAGGCGCAGGAAGACGCTCTGCACAAGATCCTGCGCCGCGTCGGGATCGTGCGTCAGTTGCAGCGCAAACGCATAGCCCGCAGGAGCGAATTCGTCGTAGAGGGATTCTAATTCTGGAAGGTGCATGAATGGCAGTCACTGAACCAGACGCGATGGTAATGGGATTTGTCTATCCTGCGGGAACCTTTTTCATCACTGGCTTTCGTCAAAAGGTTCAAAAACCAAAAACTCCGTCGCAAGTGACTTTCCATGGGAGAGCCATCCTCCGGCATGGCCCGTTCTTCAGCCACGAAGTGGCTTTTAACCCGAATACAGCAGAATTAACCACAGAGCGCACAGAGAACACAGAGGATGATCTGTTTATGATGCGATGGGTTTGAAATGATTTGTGCGATATCAAACAAAAGCCAAAGCCTTTTCTGTAAA
>JBIJCR010000011.1:0-33166 GCA_044344595.1 Terrimicrobiaceae bacterium | reverse complement strand
GAGGGGCTCTTCGCTGGCGGGGAGGAGTGGATGCAGAAAGTCCTTCCCGAGGAGAACGAGGAACTTCGCCGCCGCCACCGCAAATGGGCCCGTGTGGTTTTGTTTGGCCATTTGACTTTGGCTGCCGTGTTCATCGCCACCGGGCAGTGGGTCCTGATTCTCTTGGTCAACCTCCCCATTTTCTATTGTGGCTGGTTGGGGACGCTCTGCGGAGCTCCCCAGCACATTGGAATGATGCCCGACGCACCGGATTTCAGGCTCTGCTGCCGCACCTACACTTGCAGCCCTTTCATCGGGTTCCTCTATTGGAACATGCAGTATCACGTGGAACACCATATGTTCCCTGCAGTGCCGTTCTACAACCTCCCGGCGCTCCGCAAAGCGATCGCGCACGACCTGCCTCCCGCCCCGCACGGTCTCTGGGCCACCTGGCGCGAGATCATTCCCGTGCTCAAGAAACAACGCGAGAACCCTGACTACGCCTTCATCCCCGAATTACCAGAGGCTGCTTGAGTTTTTGGGGCCGGCATCCTGCAGGAATAAATTGCCGCTTGTTGGATGGAGTGAGAAAATCTCTTATCCCGCATCATTACGACCTCCCCAGAAAAATAAAAATCCGGTGAAAAAGACCTTACTATGTCGGCCCTGAAAAACATGTTAACCATTTTTCGTGGAATGTAATAGGTATGATTCTTGGGGTCTTCGCTATTTTCAGTGGGAGGCAGGGATTCTTAGCTTGCCACTGAAAATAGCGAAGAACCAAAAACATTGCATGGAAATTTAAGCAATGCTAAGAAATTGTCGCATGCGAGAAAAAACTAATATAACACTACACCCCGAAGTCAAAAAAGCCGCTCAAATACTAGCCGAGGGTCAACAACGTAGCCTCTCCGAGCTCGTGGAGCGCCTTCTCGAACGCGAGGTCGAGCGTCATGGCCAAGCTCCTCGCTTCTACACAAACGATCAAACATACTCCTATGGTCAGCAGCCAGCTCACAGCGCTCCGGCAACAGCCCTAGGTTGATCACACTTCACAATTTCGAAAGCGAAAGGAGGGGCTGCCATCCGTTACTTATTATTTGTTCTATGCCATAAGGATATAACAAAAAAGCAAAAACTGGATCAAAGGGCACTTTGTTAAATTAAAAGTTTACGTTAATCCCGAATACAGCAGAATTAACCACAGAGCGCACAGAGAACACAGAGGATGATCTGTTTATGATGCGATAGGTTTGAAATGATTTGTGCGATATCAAACAAAAGCCAAAGCCTTTTCTGTAAATTGTCTCCATCCTGCCCTCCTGTCTTAAAAATCCGTTTTCGGGTTAATAGGCAACGACGCCTTGCCATGTTTCAGAAATCGAAATTTAAGCAAATTTTGGCAATAAGTGTGAAAATTGTACTCGAATGCCTTGATCAGACAGTTGTGAATAAAACTTCTTAAAGTCTGTTTACCCTCGATTCTGTCGGAGCTTGGAACCTGGAAATGGAGGCGAGCAGCCAGCTGGAAACTTTTCGTTGTTCGGGTGATGGAGTTTTTTTTAGTCGAGTAGCACGAGCTTAGACCCCGCGAAGGCCGGTGAGGAGAAGTTCGGCGTTGGAACGAGTGTGTTGCAGATTGCTGACGAGGATTTCCATGGCCTCGGCAGCGGGGAGTTCGGAGAGTTGGCGACGAAGCATGAGGATGCGCTCGTATTCGTCGGGGTGGAGAAGGAGTTCGTCGCGGCGGGTTCCAGATTTAACGATTTGAATGGCTGGAAAGATCCGCATTTCGGCGATGGAGCGATCGAGGTGCAGCTCCATGTTGCCGGTGCCTTTGAATTCCTCGAAGATGAGATCGTCCATGCGGCTTTTGGTCTCGATGAGGGCGGTGCCGAGGATAGTGAGGCTGCCACCTTCTTCGGTGTTGCGGGCAGCTCCGAAGAATTTGCGAGGTTTGGCAAGGGCCTTGGCATCAACGCCGCCGCTCATTGTTCGGCCTTTGCCGGGTTGGAGATTGTTGTAGGCGCGGGCCATCCGAGTGATTGAGTCGAGGAGGATGATGACATCGCGTCCGAGTTCCACGAGGCGCTGAGCGCGATTGGCGACGCTTTCGCAGATCTGGACATGACGGGCCACGGGTTCATCGAATGTGGATGCGTAGATTTCGCAATCAAGGGTGCGCCGCATGTCGGTGACCTCCTCCGGGCGCTCGTCGACGAGGAGCAGAATGAGTGCAGCTTGGGGATGGTTAATGCGGATACTACGGGCAAGGGTCTGGAGAAGAATCGTCTTTCCGGCCCGGGGAGGGGCGGCGATAAGTCCGCGCTGGCCCATGCCGAGCGGGGCGACGAGGTCCACGGCGCGTGCCGAGAGTTCGGAGTCCCTTGGTGTTTCCAAAAAAACACGGCGGTTGGGAAAGAGCGGGGTGAGTTTGTCGAACTCGAGCGGGGGCTGCCACTCGCTGGAGAGGATGTCTTCGATGGATAAAATTTCATCGACAACGAGGCCATGTTCACGGTCGCGGGGCAGGCGGACCTTGACTTGCAGCATGAGACCAGGGTGGAGAGAGAATTTTTTGATGAGGGCGTGGGGAACGAGAAGATCATCGACTCCGGGACGCAAGTCGTAGGCTGTAAAACGCAGGCTGGCGCCCTCCTGAGCACGTTCGAGAAGACCTGTGGCGGTCACGACTCCCCCGTTATTCAGGCTGTGCCTAACCTGATTCAAAACCAGATGCCTCCGGCTGAGGTCGGTGCGGATGCGGAGTCCGACTTCGACGGAGAGCTCGATCAATCCAGCGAGTGGGAGCTTTTGCAGCTCGTTCATCACAAGCGGGGCAAGAGATGGAGCGGACGGTGTTTCGGTGGAGGACATGAAATCCTAACTGGAGAATGCTAAACCTGAGGATGACATCTGAGACAGAGTAACCGGACTACGCACTTCGGAACCCAAAAGTGACTGGGCAAGATTTGGAAAATCGAGGCAAGGAGTTCAAGCGCCGGGTGAGTGAAGTGAATGGCATTCCGCACATGCTCTCGCTCTGGGACGGACTGGAGATCAGTTTTTCGGAGGGAAGTAGTTCGGCGCCTGAGGATCCGCTGGTTCGCTCTGTGTGGCCTTTTTCTCTGCTTGCGCCTCTTTTTTATCTATCTTCTCAGCATAGCCGGGAACTGTTTGCGAAGCGGGATGGCGCTCGCATCCGGACTGGCTGGCGACGAGGGCGAAAGCAACGAGGAGTGTGGAGGCTAGGGATTTCATGGTTCGATAATTTCGAGTGTCGCTGTCATGTTGCGCTTGTCGGCGGAAGCATGGAGAAGCGTGCGCAGGGCACGGATTGTATGGCCACTCTTTCCGATAATTTTCGGAATGTCTGATGGCTTGGCTGCGACGAGAAAGCTAATTGTCGAGGGCGTCTCTGTCTTTTTGATAATGACGTCCTCGGGAAATTCCACCAGCGATCCGATGACGTAGCGCAGGAACTCCTCCATGGCGGGACTGTTTAGGCCGCGACTTTTTTGCGGGCCTTGTTGACCATGCTGCCGACAGTCTGGCTCGGGCGGGCGCCGCACTGGATCCAATATTCGGCGCGGTCCAGCTTGATGTTGAAATTTTCACCCTCTTGCTTGGGATCGTATTTACCTATGATTTCGATAAATTTGCCATCGCGTGGGCTGCGCTGGTCGGCGACGACGATGCTGTAATACGGGTGGTTTTTGCCGCCTTCGCGGCGGAGTCGGATTGCTACTGCCATAGTGTTTTTGTGTTGTTGGAAATTCTTTTTTTTGGTGTTCGGGCTGCTTATCGGAGTCTCAGAAGGGTAGTCCGGCGCCGGCGCGGGCCATGAGTTTTTTCATGGCGCCCATATTTTTCATCATCTTGCGCATCTGGTTGAAGCGTAAAATCAAATTATTCACCTCGCTGACGGAAACTCCACTGCCCCGGGCTATCCGCTGGCGGCGGCGTGCGTTCAAGATATCCGGACGCGTGCGCTCCTGCGGAGTCATTGAGAGGATAATCGCCTCGACCCGTTTCAGTTGGTTTTCATCAACCGAGGAATTTTTAATCTTATCCATTCCTGGAATCATGCCAAGGATATTTTCAAGGGGGCCCATGCGTTTGAGCATTTTGAATTGCTGGAGGAAATCAGTGAGGTCAAACGAGGCGGTGCGGAGTTTCTGCTCCATGCGGCGGGCGTCGTCTTCGGAGATGGCCTCGGCAGCTTTTTCAACGAGGCTCACGACATCACCCATGCCAAGAATACGGCCTGCGAGTCGGTCGGGGTGGAAGACTTCGAACTGCTCGAGTTTTTCGCCCGTGCCGGCGAATTTGATCGGTTGACCTGTGACGGAGCGGAGCGAGAGGGCGGCGCCGCCTCGTGCATCGCCGTCGAGTTTGGTAAGAATGATGCCAGTGAGGCCGAGGGCGGCGTGGAAGCGCTCGGCGACGCTTACGGCCTGCTGTCCGGTAGCGGCATCGCAGACGATGAGGATTTCCTGCGGTTGGAGAAAATCGCGTAGCTGCTTGAGTTCCTCGATGAGTGGCTCGTCGAGTTCCTGGCGTCCGGCGGTGTCGAAGATTTGCACATTGCCGCCTGTCGCGGCGCACCAGTCCAATGCCTGGCGGGCAACCTTGAGCACATCAGTCTCGCCTTTTTCGGGGCGGAAAACAGGGACATCGATTTGCCCGCCGAGGACGGCGAGTTGGTCGATGGCGGCGGGGCGGTGGAGATCGCAAGCAATGAGAAGGGGCGAGCGTCCTTGGGATTTTAACAGGCGGGCCAGCTTGGCAGACGAGGTGGTTTTTCCAGCGCCGTTGAGGCCCACGATGAGTATGCGGGCCGGCTTGTCGAGATTGAGCTCGGCGGCGTTACCTCCGAGAAGTGCGCAGAGTTCCTCGTGGAAGATTTTTACAATCTGCTGGCCGGGGGTCACGCTGCGGAGAACGGATTCACCAAGGGCCTTCTCCTTGACTTTGGCTATGAAGTCCTTCGCAACTTGAAAGTGAACATCGGCATCAAGCAGAGCAAGCCGAATATCTCGGAGGGCGTCAGAGACATTTGATTCGCTGATCTTGCCTTGGCCACGGAGGTTTTTGAAAACATCCTGTAGTTTATCCGAGAGTCTGCCAAACATAAGGCATTAATGTAAGTGGAGAAATCGCGATGAGAAGGGGATTTTTCAAGTCCACTGGGACTTAAGGGCAATAGACAAAAGCGAATCAGGCGTTGCCGTGGCGGTTGCGCCACTTGAGACGGTAGGCGCCCATGTTATCCACAATGCGGTCACGGATTTTAAAAACGAGACGGCGAGCGTGGTTGGCTCGGCGACGGTCGATGAGACCGGATTCCAGAAGGTTGTTCATGGCATCAAGGGCGTCGTTCGCCGCCTTCAAAGCCCGCTTGAGATAGGCAATGGTCATTCCGATCTCCGAAGTATCGTGACCGCACAGACCTGCTGCCAACTTGGCTCCGCAGATGGCGGAACGCGTAGCGAAGCGGATGGCCTCCGGGTTTTCGCGCAGATCTTCGCGCGTATCGAGGAGACGGTTGATCCAGCGATGCAGGCGCAGAGTGTCCTCGTAAACAGCGGAGTGGGTGAACTCCTCAAACTCGTCGTCGTATTCCTGCTCCTCCTCATCGGTAAGGTATTCCACGGCGTCGCTTAGGAAGTTCTCGAATTGTTCCTGTGCCTGTTCGGCTTCTTCAAATATGCTCCAACCCATTTCGTCGGCAACGATTTCATCGCAGTCCGGGTGATCCATGTATTTCTCAAGAAGCTGAAAATACTTTTCCGTATTCTCATCCTGCTGCTGAAGGAAGCGCTCCCACTTGTATTCGTCCCAAGCCTCCTCGTTCGGAAATTGGTTTTCGTCGGACATCAATAAACCGCTAAATCAAGACAGGGGTCTCGGCAACGGATTTTTCAACCTGTAGGCGGAGCTGTCCACAGGCTGCGGCGATGTCATGTCCCTTCTCACGGCGGAGGGTGGCCTCGGTTCCGGCCTGCTGGAGGATTTTAAGAAAAGCCTCCTGTTTGTGGTCGTCCGGGCGCTCCCATTCGAGCCCCTCGACGGTGTTGTAGGGGATGAGGTTCACCTTGGCGTTCACGCGGCGGGCCTGGCGAGCGAGGAGGCGGGCCTGCTCGGGAGAGTCGTTGATGTCGCGGATGAGAATGAACTCGAAAGTGAGGCGCTGTTTTTTAAGGCGCACATAATCCTCGCAGGCGGCGAGGAGTTCCTCGACGGGGTATTTTTTATTCACGGGCATGATGCGTCCACGGACATCATCCGTCGCCCCATGGAAGGAAATGGCGAGCCGCACCTGGAGCGGCTGCTCGCCGAGATCGCGGATGCGCGGCACGAGGCCCGAAGTCGAAACCGTCATGTGGCGGGCGCCGACGCCCACGCCCCATGGAGCATTGAGAATACCAATCGCACGGATGAGATTGTCGTAGTTTGCCATCGGCTCGCCCATGCCCATGAAGACGATATTGTTGATCTTCTCCCCGCTCTCGGCTTCCACTTGAAGGAATTGGTCGACGATCTCGCCAGCGGTGAGATTTCGTTTCCAACCCTCGAGACCGCTGGCGCAGAATTTGCAGCCGTAGGCACAGCCGACCTGGCTGGAAATGCAGATCGTGCGGCGATCCGAAGCCTCGCCATAAAGCGCCGGAGAAGCGGGGATGAGGACGCTCTCAATGAGCTGTCCATCGGCAAGACGGAAAAGAAATTTCCGGGTCGTATCACGCGCGCCGGTTTCGCGGATTTTCAGAAGGCGGGCGGCGGGAAATTCTGTTTCAAGCCGCTCGCGGAGCGCTGCGGGGAGGTTGGACATTTCACGCCACTCGCGGACCCGGCGTTGGTAAATCCACTCCAGCACCTGCGCGGCGCGATAGGCAGGCTGTTCCCACGCGGCCATGCGCTCCTCCCAATCGGCCTTTGTCAGCGAGAGAGCCTCCATGTCACTCCCGGCGCGACCAGCGATCCCGATCCGCGAAGAGGATGCATTCACCATCGATCGGCAGAGGCGTGAAGACCGGCAGTGAGAATCCCTGCACATTCGGAGGGCGGGTGATCATGAAAACCCAGTCGGTGTAGGGGCCTTTGTAGATATCGCTGAAAAGCGGGCGGTTTCCAGTGATGGGCGTCAGGTACAGACCGGAGATCGGCGTACCTAGAACACGAAAATCGCTGATGCGGTTGAAGTCCTTAATGGTCTTCGGAAGCAGAAGGGATTTGCGCTGGGCATACCATGCGGTAGCCCAAGGCATATCCGTTGCGATGGCTTCATCCTTGCCATACCATTCTCCGAGGACGGCTATGAACGGCGGCACATAGGGGGGCCACTGGATGGCCATGTTTTTCCCAGCAAAGAGCGTGGCCAACATTGGCAGGGAGCAGAGAAAAACCACGCACCCCAGAAACGCAATGCGCATCGCGGGAATCGCCACTTCAAGCCGGTTCCAGAGGACGACCAGAAATGCCAGGCCGTAAAAGACAAAAAGCGGGATGAACAAAACATGGAATTGGTTCGAGGAAACAACCCCCTCGACGCCGCAGAGGCCCATTCCGACAAAGGCTCCAAGCCACATCAGAACCACTCCCAGGCGGAAGGCGGAGGTTGAAGGGGATTTGAAACGGTGGAGAAGGGAGATGAAAAACGCGACCGCCACGATGTTCATTCCGAGAAACGGGAAGATTTTATCCGACTGGGCGAAGACGGCATTTTTGAGTCGGTTGAGAAGGTGGATTTCCGAGAGGGGAGGTGCTTGGCTGATCGATCGCAGATAAACACTCTCGGCGGTGTTCACGGGAGCAACCAGTTCGTAGCCTGCAAGACCCAGTGGATTGCCACAGACGGCATAGTTACGGGCTGCCCACGGGAGCGTCACGATTAAAAGTGCAGCCAGCGCCACCAAACCTGCAACACCACGCGGGTGAAAGTAAAACAGGGCGAAAGCAAGCCAGCCGAGAAAAATCCAGAATGTCGCCCCATGCGCCAGAACCATCAGCCCGAAAACCACGCCGGCAGCGAAAAGGAACAGAAGCGAGGGCACAAACTCGTCGCGTTTTTCCATAGCCTTGAGAGTAAGCCAAGAGGCGCCGGAAAGAAGAAGGAGCAGGAGCATTTGAGGCAGTCCAGAAAGGGAAAACTGCCACATCAGGTCGCTGAGGAGGATAATGGCGCACCCTAATAGGGCGATTAACTTATCAAAGAGACGACAAGCCACAAGATACCAAATCCAAACGGAAAGGAAAAAAATCAGAATGGAGGTGCCAGCAATGACCCGGTCTCCCACATAGACCAAGTCGGTCGGAGTGAGCTTCCAGTGAGACTCGACCATTTTAAGAGGGATCGAATTGATGAGCGGATTGAGGGGAGACTGAAAAAAATCCGGGAAGTCCTCCTTGGGAACTTTTTTTCCTGCCGTCTCAAGCTGCCAAATCGCAAGCGGGCGGATGTATTGTGTGGAAAATCCATTTCCCATGGCGAGTTGACGGGCGATTTGAGCCTGATCCATCGCCGTGGCGCTTGAGAGTCCGCGAAACTGAACAAAGAGATAAAGCAGCGTCAGCGTGAAAATCAGGGCGCCGAACATCGCCACGCGAATGACAGGAGCAAGTCCACCCTGATCGAGGGAGTGGACTATGTCCTGAAGGCTTTTTCGTGATTGTGCCATTTTTTTAAATGATTGGTAAGCGTTTGAAGAGATTTAGTTCCTTCAGGCGACGGTGCAATGTGCGACGGCTGATGCCAAGTTTTTTGGCGGCTTCGCTACGGTTTCCCCGGCAATCCTCAAGCGCGCGGAGGATATGTGAGGTCTCGGTGTCGCGCAAATTCAATCCACTGGGAGTGGTGGGTGGGTGGCTTTGATCGGGTGCAGCGATTTTTGGCGAGCGGAGTGTCGCCGGCATGTCCCGCAGGGTGATTTGTGGGCCGGATGCCATGACGACGCCATGCTCCACAGCAGTGCGCAATTCACGGACATTACCAGGCCAGTCGTATTCCAGAATCTTCTCCATTGCCTCTGGAGAAAGCTCGCGATGGGGCTTCCCGTTTTCGAGTGCGGTTTCCCGCAAAAAGGCATCAACTAAGAGCGGGATGTCAACCTTACGGTCGCGGAGGGGTGGCATGGTAATGGGAACCACATGCAGCCTAAAATAGAGGTCATCGCGGAATTTCCCTTCGGCGACGAGTTTTGAGAGATTCTTGTTGGTTGCAGCAATGAGTCGAACGTCGGCAGCGAGGGTATCCCCGCCCCCCACTCGTTCGAAGGTTCTTTCGCCGAGAACACGGAGGATTTTGACTTGTGTGGTGAGATCGATCTCACCGATCTCATCGAGGAAAAGTGTGCCGCCCTTGGCCTGCTCGAAGCGGCCGATACGGCGTTCAAAGGCTCCCGTGAAGGCACCTTTTTCATGACCAAAAAGCTCGCTGGCTAGAAGCTCTGGAGTGAGTGATGCGCAGTGAACGGCTACAAATTTTTCCTTCGAGCGCGGACTGAGTTCGTGGATGGCATGGGCTGCGAGTTCTTTGCCGGTGCCGCTCTCGCCTTGCACGAGCACGGTGGCGCGCGAAGGAGCTACCTGCTTGATAGTGTCGAAAACCTCCACCATCGCAGGCGATCGGCCGATCATGCCATCGATGCGAAACTGGTTCTGAACCTTGGAGCGAAGCTCCTTGTTTTCGCGGTTGGTGTTTCGCTCGCGGAGGGCGCGCTTGATAAGAATTTCCAGCCGGTCGATGTTCACCGGCTTTGTGACAAAATCATAAGCTCCGCGCTTCATCGCTTCCACAGCAGTATCCACCGATCCGTAGGCAGTCATCATGATGCAGATCGGCGAATTTGCCTTTTTGACAATCCGCTCGATGAGCGACATGCCATCATCACTACCGAGTCGCAAGTCGGTGAGCACGACATCAACCGGCACGCTATCCAGAGTAGCCAAGGCTCCATTGGCATCCGGCGCGACATAAACCTCAAACTCGGCATCCAGCGCATTGCGGAGACCATCGCGGGTATTTTTTTCATCATCAACAATGAGCAGCGTTGCGGACATTTCAACGAGTAAAAAGCAAAGAAGCCACTGCATCAACCCTGCGCTAGGAGCACAGCATAAACAAAGGACAACAGCGGGTAACTTCGTTTCGCAACGGGCTCGACAGGCGGATTGCGCCATTTTGACTAAATCGTCGCGTAAACACTGCGAAAGTCGACGCTGTGAATGATATCTCCATCGTGCAATTGCAGGAGGCCGGGAGCTGCTCCGTAGAATCCGGCTTTGAACTTTCCTCCCACAACGAACAGCAGTGCTACGGCGCCGTGGTCCGTGCCGCCTCTGGCATTTTCATGAACCAGGCAGCTAAATTCGCTGAAACCCATAACAACAACCCAGTCTAAATTTTTCTGGGCTCTCAAATCCGCGCAGAATTCGGAGAGCGAGGAGTCGAGTTCCTCCATGAGCTTTTCATGTGCGCCGCCTTGATTGCTGCGCGTACCGCAACCACATTAAGCCACAGAAAGAACCATCGTGTGCATTTACCCGCCAATGAGCCTTGCAACGAGGTTAAAATGATATCGGACTTCATCGACCGATAAGCAGGACGTAGCCGGGTTCGTTTAATGATCTCGGCAATATTATCGGACCTCATGACGGCAGTGGGTTAGGTTCGTTGGTGAAAATCCAGCGTATCCCCTGCTCCATCCGCATGAGCTACAAGCATTCCGATGCTCCACCGACCAACTCACCGCATTTAAAATCACTCAACGAGCCCAAAATTCATCCGCGATATCTCGGTTGGAGGTTTTATTAAGGTCGAACCGGAATTGCTGAAATGATTCTCAGCGCCGCCATGCTCATCACCATTCCCGAAGGCCTCACCATTTTTACCATGCCCGAAAATGTCCGCCGCCGGCTGCGCGCTTCCAACATCCGCGAAACCCTCAACTCAAAAGCCGAACCAGAGTCGCAGGCCTCTTTCCAAACGAAGCCTCCGGCCTACGCCTCGCCTCGGCCATCCTTATGGACATTTCCGAAGAATGGGAGTCTGGAAAAACATATCTTCGAAAGATTGGTAACAACTAACCCAAATCAAGAAAACAACCCTTAGCATCCTCCAGCAGCTTACGCGGATTTGCAGAAAAAAATGTTGCTTCGCCTGAGTGATTTCCGCCTTGAGTTTCCTTTTGAAAGAGGGAACTATAGCTGCTTATCCGACGCTATCATATTATGCAATACGGCTCCGGCGACCTATTTCATTTCGGTCCAAGGTCTGAATTCATCGCGTCACTCATGTTCTTTGCAGTGTGCTTTAAGCACACACTTGCAAGGGGGTGCGCATCGTCGGAAACAGAACTGCCGTCCGTGCCATACCTGCGGGGAGGATTTCTCCGTGCGGCGGGGCGGCCATGCAACGCAATAATAGAAACCATGTCATCAGAATACTCACCCAGCGGAACACGTCGTTCGTCTCGCCGCGGGTCCAATAGACGCTCCGAGCGCGGCAACAGATCCGGCTCCGCCCATAACGAAAACAAACCCAAGTCAAAAAAATCGCTCCTGGCACGAATCCTCGGATTCCTCACGGGCAAACAAGAAGAACCCAAAAAGTCCACTCGCGAGGCACGCCCCCCACGGAATGTGGAAAATGCGACTTCCGAGCGACCTGCTCGCGAGCGCCAGAGTCGCAGTGAACGCCCGACAGGCATGCGTACTCCGGAGGTGGTGGAGGTATCGTCCCCACGCCTTTATGTAGGCAACCTGTCATTCGAAGCCAGCGAAAGCGACCTGTTCGACCTCTTCAACGGTGTCGGATCGGTGCAAAATGTCGAAATCGTCGTTAATCGCCACAACATGCGCTCCAAAGGATTTGCATTCGTACAAATGCAGTCGGTGGATGAAGCGAAACGCGCTGTTTCGGAACTCCACGACAAGGAATTCATGAGCCGCAAGCTCGTGGTTAGCGGCGCCAAAGCGCTTGAAGAGCGACGTTCGGAACGCACAACTCAGGCCGCTGAGTAATACACAAACATTCTTTTCAAAAGGGCCCCGTCCGATCATCGTGACGGGGCCTACCGGTGCGGGTAAATCCGCCCTCGCCGTTGCACTGGCTCTCAGACTGGGAGGAGAGGTCGTGGGGGCGGATGCTTTTCAAACCTATGCCGGCCTACCAATCCTCACCGCGCAGCCTACGGAGGACCTCCTCTCACTCGTTCCACACCATCTCATAGGCATTTTAGATCTCAATCAAGGATTCGACGCCGCAATGTATGCACAGGCAGCTTGGCGCTGCATTCGAGATATTGAATCACGCGGTCGCGTGCCGATTTTAACCGGAGGAACCGGTCTTTACTTGAAAGCACTAACCCACGGCCTAGTGGACATGCCGAAAGCGAATGCGGATTTGAGGGCGCGCATCACAGCCCTTCCTGTTGAGGATGTGCTGGCAGAACTTTGTGAAAAAGATCCTGAGGCACCAGCATCGATCGATACGCTCAATCCTCTAAGGGTTAGGCGCGCACTCGAAATCGTTCTTCTCACCGGAAGGCCTTTAGCGGAGTCCCGAAGCTCATGGAGCCAAGACAAGGGTCTCTTTCGCGGCCTCGTGTTGACACGGGATCGAGAAGACCTGCGAAGCCGCATTGCAGCGAATGTCGAAACCATGTTTGCCTCTGGCGTAGTCAATGAAGTCCAAGCCGCCTCGTATGCGGGGGAGGGAGCCGCCCGCGCCATCGGATTCCGCAAAATCCAAGATCTACTCCGAGGTGAAATCACCAAAAGCGAATGCAAGGCCGCTATTGTGCTGGCGACGCAGCGCTACGCGAAACGCCAATTGACCTGGGGCCGCACACAATTTACGTTTCCCATATTGAATTTAAGCGGATTTTCGACTCCCGAGGCCGCACTTTCGGCCGCCCTCGACATATTGAATTCCCCACTAACACCTGAAGCAAATACCATTTAAGTGAAAACACATCGATGGACTTGCACTTTATTCTTGCTCCTCTGCCTGTTGCTTGCGGGCTGCAAAACCCGCATGATCATTGAACATTTGCCAAATTCAAGCGATGCCCTGATTTACTCCAGCATGCCAACCCAGGTTGAGCATGGAATAGCTTCCTGGTATGGCGGGCGCTGGATCGGACGCTTGACGGCGAATGGCGAGACCTACCGCGCTGGCGATCTCACAGCTGCCCACAAAAAACTCCCGTTCAACACACGAGTCAGGGTTGTCGATTTGAAAACAAACAACTCAGTAATCGTGCGAATCAATAATCGCGGGCCACATGTAAAAGGTCGCATAATCGATCTCAGCGTAGCAGCCGCAAAAAAATTGGGAACCTATGACAGGGGGCTTGCAAAAGTCCGGATCGAAATCCTGCGTGAAATTCCACTCATAACAGCGTCTAACTTGAGTGCTATCAATCCCCCCAAGACTCTCGCTGCCAAACCGGCAATATCCCCACCTTCAAAACGACAAAGGCCTGAGCATTTGAAAAGGAATTAGTGCGGGGCGAGCGGATGGGAGATATGAGGTAGAACGCCACTTTCCTCGATTTCGACCTCCCGCTCCATGCCAAGCAGCTCAAGAAGAACCTTCACACGAGATTGTGCGGGAAGCACCTGCGTCACAAGAGCCCTGATACCACTGAAAGCCCCCTTCAGAACCTGCACCTCGGTACCCACATCAATCTGCGCGCGGATTTCGACAGTCTCCTCATCCACCACCGCATCGCGCAAAGCTTTAATAATATCATCCCCGACAACAGCGGCGATTCCTCCAAACTTGACGATATGGGAAACGCCATGGCAAGCGCCCAAATGACGATGCTGATTCTGATAGTTGAAGCGCGCAAATAAATAACCCGGAAACATCGCTTCGGTGACCCTCACCCTACCGCTGCGCCGCGCACGCTCAAAACGAAGCATAGGGCAAAAAACCTCCGCCCCGATATCCCGCAGGATGCTGCGCTTGGCAGTGGATTCCTGCCGAGGCTTGCATTTGATGCAAAACCACTGAAGTTCTTCGTTTATAAAATCGTTCATTAAAACGACCCTATGAATTACCAAAAACTTTGAGGAACTTCGATCCGATCACCGGGTTTGAGGCGAATATCCTTCTCGGGGTCTTTTCGAACGTCCTTGACATTCACGATCGTGACTTTCCCATCGCGAAGGAGACGGACTTTCTTCTGATCGGCGAATTCGGTAAATCCGCCCGAAGCACTTATTGCACCAAGAAGAGTAAGATCCGCCGTGAATGGGACACGTTGCGGCGCTTTGACTTCGCCGCCGGTGTTAACAAAACGAGCGGTATTAGGTATGGTTAGCGTAACAGAAGGGTTCGTGTAAATCTGTTCAGATCTATAGGCAGCCTCAATGGATTGTTGCAATTCGGATTGAGTAGCTTGCTCAGCACGTATCTTTCCAATGTGAGGAAGATTGACATAGCCATCTCCATCGATTGTATATTGACCTGAAACCTGCTGCACTTCCTCTGGAGGCACTCCTCCAATGCGCAACTCTATGGTATCACCAGATCTCAGCAGAGCATCTTGAGCCAAAACACTTTGTGAAAAAAATAAAATAGTTGATAAAATTGCTAAAATAAATTTTTTAGTAATCACTGGATTTGTCTTTCGGCTTGACGCGATCATCAGAAACAGAAGTGTGTTCCGATGTCTTCTTTTTAGAAGATACCACCGGTTTATGATAATAATTGTAATAGCTTGTGTAGTATTCGTATGATTGTCCGTGTCGAATATCCACGTTATTAAGAACAACACCAAGCGTTTTGCCTCCAACATTATCTATTGCCATCTTGACTCGCTGGATCATGCTCTTGGGAAATCTACGATGCTGAACAACTATAATAGTTAGATCAACCTCACTCGATAAAACAGACGCATCACTAACCCCCAAAATCGGTGGCGAATCAAAGAGTACAACATCAAAACGATTTTTTGCGTCTTGAATCATGTCCAACATTCTTTGGGAGTTTAAAATCCCGACAGCGTCGCTTGGAAGCAATCCGCTTGGCATGAAAAAGAGATTGTTGAGCATTGTTTCCTGCACAACTTGCTCTAAATCAATGTTTTTTGTAAGATAATCACTGAGACCAACAGTGTTCTCAACTTGAAAAATTCTATGTTGAGAAGGTCTGCGGAGATCGGCATCCACCAACAAAGTTGTATATCCGCCTTTAGCAAAAGTATATGCCAAGTTATTCAGCGTAGTGGACTTGCCTTCTCCTGCCCCCCCACTCACCATGGTAATAGAACTCGCCGACGGTGATTTGCGGTTAAATTCGATATTCGTCCGCAAGATACGGTAGGCCTCGGAATCTGGATTATCATCTTTTCCCCTGATCAGGAGACTGATATTTTTTGGTATAACAGCGAGAACAGGTACTTTGAGCAAACTTTCGACTTCCTCCAAAGTCTTAACACTTGTGTCGAGATATTCTATAAAAAATGCCAACCCCACTCCAAAGCCAAGCCCGACAACAACACCCAGTATCATATTGAGAGCGACTTGCGGGCGCGAAGGTTTATCTGCAGGTTCTGCACGTTCCCAGATAACAGCAGGATCCTGTGGCATGGTACGCTGCATTGTTTCAGTAGAAAGTCGCATTTCAGCGGCCTCCAAGATTTTTTTCGCTTGGATGTAGTTATTTTTGGCCTCGTAGTATCCCGATGCACGAGTTTTAGATGTCTGTTGCGCTGACTTGGATTCTAGTAGCCTTTGCTCCAATTCATTGACAGACTCCTCACCAATTCGAATGTTAGCCTCCATGCTGGCACGAAGAGAAGCGATTTGATCTGCCAATTGTTTGGACATAACGTCCTTTTTTGCTCGGATAGATTTAACAGTAGGATGGCTGCTTCCCAATCCACTGTTTAACAATCGAGCCTCCTCCGATGCTACTTCCTGGTATTGCGGAAGCATCTGCAAGATTGTCGGATCTTGGACATCAAGCGTGCTGATACTGCGCATGATCTGATCATCTGTGAGCTTGCTAATTTGCTCGTATTTGGCCCGGAGGGAGGAAACCCTGAGCCGCTCTGCACTAACCTGTTGCTCAACTGATAAGAGAACCTCATTCGCTGCCTGCATGGGATCCACGACGCTATCGGGATTCAAATCTTGAATTTGATTTTCAATCCGGATTTTTTGTGCCTCTGCTCGAAGCTCATCGACTCTGCGACTTTGTTTGGTGACTTCATCCTTCAGTTGTATCAGAGATCTATTGACCATGCCCTGCTGCTCTCCGATGCGACGGCGCTGGTACTCCTCGGCAATGCGATTGGCAATTTCCGAGGCTTCGTTTTTATCTTGGTCCAGAACGCTGATTTGGATGAGTTCCGTGTTCCGAATTTCACGAACATCGATCATTCGTCGAAGTCGGAACACCGTTTGTTCCTTACCCACGATGCCATAGAGTTTTTTCCACTTTTGCTCGAGACCAAGGGCTTCGATGACTGGATAGAGAATTTCCTTTCGCTGAATGATCTCGAACTGCGTTGTAATAAAGCGCGGATCAAAACCTCTACCGCCTCCGCGGTCATCGAACAACCGCATGTAGGTGTCGTTCTGATTGATCTGCATCGTTACACTCGACTCGTATTGCCTTGGCAAAAAATAGGTTACTACTCCAGTTGTAATAACTACAAGCAGGAAAACGAGAACGATGAGTGGCAAACGTATTCGTATAACGCGCCAGTAATCGACGAGATGTAGTTGGATTTCGTTAGAGTCTGAGTTGTTCATCAAAGTGGATACCAATCAAGCATGGTGCGAAGGATTGATCAAATCGCACTTCTTACGAGGAGCAAAAGCGGTTATTGCAAAGCAAAACCGGTTTGATGGACAAAATCAAAAGTCCATGTTCAAACCAACGAAGGCAATATTGCGCTTGTAGCTTAGCTGCTCAGACTGGGGAGCCATATCAACTGTGTAGGTATAGCCTCCCTGAAGTATAAGATTCTTCGTAATCTTGAAATTGGCTCCAACCGAGAATTCGATAATATTCTCGTAGAAATCAGGATTTGGGTCTTGTTTGTCGAACTCGTTGTAGAAGTTGTTAAGGTAATTTAATCCACCTTGGAAAGACAACTTTGGGGTGATACCTTGGACTGCATTAAATCCGATGCGGAAGGTTTCACGCGTGGCGGAGCCGTTTAGTCCCGATGCTTCTGTACCGTAACGAAGATTAAGACCGATGCTGGAATTTTTCTGATATTCGTAAAAACCATTGGCTTCGGCATAGGGTCCGAAGTAATCTGGGTTTTCGTTATCAGAGCTGTAGAACCTCAGCTCAGCACCGCCTCGTGCATTGACTTTGAACCTAGGACTGAACACTTGATCGATACCAGCGAGAAAGAATTGTCCAAAGTTATCTAATGGAGCACTGTAATAATTCACTGGATTGATTCGATACTCCAAAACGGCTGTGGATTTCGGAAGAACTAACCAGCGAAAAGACTGGCCAACCGTCTGTTCGATACGGCCTTGGCTGTCGTTGAGCGATTCTTCAACGTAGATATATGGCGTGAAATTATATTTGGTATCCGTGGAGAATTTTTCAGACCACTGGTAGGCCGCGGCGATGGTCGTGGAAGAAAACATGTAGTCTCCATTGTTTCGCGCACTGGTTCCGGCCACTTCGAGGTCAGGCTGGGAAAGGTATGCTGTATTGGTAGAGAAATTGAGCGTGAGGCGCTGGGTCACTTCGTAGCTGCCCTGAATATTTATAGCCCCGGTGTAGTCGAATTTGTTGCCAGGCCGAGTGTAATAGTAAGTGACTCCACCATTGAGGGCGGCGGAAAGCTGCAGTCGCGAGCTCTCGGCCGTGTAGTCAACGCCTCCGGCAATGTTGGTGTAGAAACTCTCCGAGCGATCCGTCTCGGTAGTGAAGAGGTTGTCGTCGTAACCTTCTCGAATGGCAAATGCCAACGTGAAAGGTTTATCCTCAAAAATGCCTTCGGAAAGTTTCTCTTCCGAAAAAGAGAGAGCGGCCGCGTTGTCGTCGACTGGAGTTCCAACTTCCTGCGGGAAGTCGGCTGGAGCTGGAGCACCGTAAAAATCCTCGGAAGGTTGCTGCGCGAAAATGGAAATTGGCGAGAAAGCCAAGGCAATGGCAAGAGGCAGTGATCTTTTGAGCATTTTAAGAAGTGAAGGAAATAAAGGAACTGAGCAGGTTGAGATTGAGGTCAGGAGGCTGGCGGAGGAGTGGGTATAGGAGTAGGAGTAGGAGTAGGAGTAGGACGTGGAGGCGTGCCGCTTCCACCCGTGTTGCCTCCAGTGGATCCAGGGAGACTCTGTCCGTCATTAGATGTGCCTTGATCGCCGGTATTCAATGGCTGACCATTGGTTGATGCAGGATTCTGAGCTCCGGTTTGGGCGGCTGCAACCACCGCTGCGGCATCTGCTGAAGGGACTGCGGCGACAATGGCTGCTGAGATGGCACTGGAAGCTGCAGGAACTGCGGAAGAAACGCTCTGGGCAATTGCTACGGCAGCTGCCGGAATCGCCGCCGAGACGCTGGCTGCAATTTGCGGGGCAGACGCAGGCACTGCTGCAGCGACTGCTGCAGCGACTACTGCGGCTTGCACAGGAGCGGCGTTTGCTGCGCTCACAGCAATCTGAGCAGAAAGAGCGGGAGCGAATGCAGTGGCTGCGGCGGCGATCGCTGCGGCTTGCGCGGGATTTGCCTTGCTCAGTTTTGACACGGCAGCAAGCAAGGCCTCAGTGTCTTGACTATTCCCATACGCATTGGCAAGTGCCTGAACAACTGCCTCGACTTGATCCGAAGTTAAGTTGTTTTTGATAGCGATTGCTGTGGCAGCTTGCTGTTGAGCTGTGGCTCTGGAATTAGAGCTCTGGGCTAGAGAAAGCGGAGCTGTGCTAGAGGCCACGATAAATACGGCCAAAGAAATGGTGAGAAGATTTTTCATAATGAATACTGGATTTACGGATCGCATCTTGGCCACGTCACAGTATATGTCAAGAAATTTCTCACCGGAAATGTTACAAATCCGTAACACTTTTTGTCAAAAGTCAGCCTCTAGAACTTCATGGTGAAGGGGTCTTCTGTTTTGTGCGCAGCAACGCTTCCCTTCGCCCTGCGGAGAATGTCGAGGAAGGAAGATGGAGTGCCAAATTGTAAAATCCGATGGCTTCATCTATCTCTCCCGATAGTTCAAGATGGAGGGCATAAAACTCATACGGAGTGGCATAATAGGGCGATTGAGCAATGGCCGCACGATGTAGAGGTGCGGCCAGCGCGAAACTGCCTAGATTGTCATAAGCGTGGGCCAAATTCATCAGATGCCAGGCATTCTTGGGTTCTCCTTGCTTGGCAATGGAGGATAATTCGACCGAACGCTGCAACAAGCGGTGCCGCTCCAGTTCGGGAAATCCGGTGTATTTGCCAAGAGCAAGTGAAACCCGCCCTCCAGTGGCCGCCAGGGCGCTGTGCTTCGGGTTGGATTGGATTCCCGACTCCGCAAATTCCAGCGCCATTTCAGAATTACCGAGGGCAAGTGCTGCGTCCGCGCGAATCCAGGCGTGCTCGGCGTTCAGACAATTCCACGAAGACAACGCAAGACCGATTGCCGCAGCGAGGGCACTGGCAACAGACAGACGTGATGCAAAAACCGAGATTCGCTCAGATGAAAATCTTCTTCCCGGCGAGGCAAGAATAGCCAGTGAGAAACAGACCAAAAGCGCGTTGGCCGGAACCTGCATGTTGAAATCAAAAAACGAGTGAACTGCAAAAGCGGCAAGCGAGGACATGGCTCCCATCTGCATTGCGGCTTTCAGGCTCGCAGGCGAACCACCGGCAGCTATTCGTTGGCGAAGATCGACGACCACCGACTTCCATCCCGAAAAGAGGTGCAAGAGCAAAACGCAAAAACCCAACCCAGCGCCGATCACCCCGATCTCCGCAAACGCTTGCAGCCAGTCGTTGTGAGCGAAGATATCGTCCAGCGCATCCGAGCGGAGTCTGTATTGGCGCGCGAAGTTTGTAAAAGTGCCAAGGCCGGTTCCAACTAGCGGCTCACCCTGCCATTGACGAAAGGCCGTTTCCCAAACTGCCGTGCGGTAGTTTTCGCCGCCCGCTTTTAGGATGCGATATTGGGCCAGATCGCTCGATTCATAAGCCTGCCAAGCCGCACCCAGAGTGACCAAAAGAGCCAAGGCCACCAAGCCAAAAATCCTTCCCCGACTGCCCCAGGCTCCCAGCAAGAGGCCGCGAGCACTAATAATAACAAATACAGCCAGCACAGCTCCGGTTCCGAGCAACCCACCGCGACTTTGGGTAAGAATGCCCGTACCGAAAAACATAGCTGAGCTGTAAAGCAGAAGGATGCGTGGCCAGAGGCCCACCCTCCCCCAGACGCCGATAGAGAGAGCGAAAGCGCCGGCGAAGTTCAAAAGCCAGGCGAGATGGTTGGCATTCCAATAAAAACCCCTGGCCCGAAAGGCATGGCCCTCCATCCGTTCAGGGCAAAGATCCGTGATCCAGCCAAGGTAAGGATGCGCGTTGGGAAACAGATATTGAAAAATACCTAAAGCCGCTTGCGCAAAGGATCCGACCAGCAAAATCGAGAGGAGTGCAAGCCTTTCCCCGGAACCCGTGACGACGAAGACCAGCAAACAATACACAATCCAGGCCGCAAGAACAAGACGCAGAAGCGCAGCATGCAGCCACAGATCGGATTGGCCCGCCAGCGGAATCGCAATCCAAAACGTGAGAGCTCCGGCAAAGGAGACACACACCCATCGCGGAATTGCAAAATCCCGCCACGTTAGCTTCCAAGCGCTGGAGAAGGCAGCAAGGCAAAGCAGAGCATAAGCAGGAAGGGGAAGAAAAGGATAAGACCCCCGACCCACAAAATACTGGGCAACCAGAAGCGCAAGACCGCAGAAAATAGCTGTAAGGTAATTCACCGAGCACACCCATAAACCAGAATTCGTCTCCGCAGAAACAGTGATTTCAGACTTGGGAGTAGTTTTTTTTGAATCGTCATCACCCTCCAGTACGTACAGAGTCTTCGCATGCATCCAATGACTATTCCGACACAAGCCGCAAACCGCGTTTTCCCGCCATTTCGACTCGCAAATCTCCTTCAAAGCACGTTCGAACCACGGGCCGGGCAGAAGATTTGTATTTTGATCGACCTCCCGGATGAATCGCAGATCAGGGATTTCGCTTTTTTGGAAAATCCAGAACTCACGATTCAGAGGAACGCCGTTAAGTTCTTCTTCGAACCGCTTCGTGACAGCACATTAGTGGAACTCGGACTCGGTGGCGGCGAGATTTATGCATACAAAATCACAGGCGGCAGCAACCTCGACCTCCCCGATGAGGCCTACACGCCCGAAGGACGCCTCGTAAGTCTAACACAGGATGTTTACCCGCAATACGATATCATTCTGTGCATCTCGACCTATTCCGCCACAGCTCCACTCACCGCCTTCGCCAAGCAATATGGCTTCCGAGGCGCCACGCTCCACGGGGTCAATCAAACCATCCTCCGCACGGGTCTCGCAGTGAGCTACGACGATGTGAGCGTCGATGCCGAAAAAATGCGCCTCGGCATGACCAAGGCCGATTGGGTGGAGATCGATTTTCTGTTCAACGGAAAAAACCACACACTCCGACTCGAACTCGGCGGCCAAGAAGCACAAAAAAGCCACGGCCTCTGCCGAGGTGACGAGCCGGATGTCGCCAACCTCCCGGCTGGCGAAATTTATTATGTTCCCACCGGAGCTTCGGGCGAATTCCCCATGCGCTACGAAGACGGGACAATAGGCCTCATGCATGTCGCCTGCGGCCGTATCCAGAAAGCCGAACTTCTTAACGGTGACCCCTCGGTCGTGGAGGCCCATAATAAGAAACTCGTCTCCGACCCTGTGACGGGCGAACTCGGCGAACTGGGCTTCGGCACACAAATCCTCCCCGTGTCGGGCCGTGACATTCAGGACGAAAAAATCCGGGGAACCATCCATGTGGCAACCGGACGTAGCGATCATCTGGGCGGCTCTCTGACACCAGACAAATTTGCGGAGCATCTCAATGCCACACATGACGATATCCTTTTCGCGCCCCACAAAACACCGGAGATTCTGGTTACCCAAGCCCGCATGCATCGCCACGGAGAGACGATCGTTTTGATAGAAAACTTCGAGCCTTCCGCCTACATCAACAGCCTGCTTGCCTGAACAGGTCAAGACCTCACAGGTTTTTTTAAGAACCATTCGTAGGCATCCCGTATTCCCTCCTTGAGGCCAATACGGGGTTTCCATCCGAGGGCTAGAAGCCTGCCAACATGCATCAACTTGCGCGGGGTTCCATCGGGCTTAGAGGTGTCAAAAACGAGTGATCCCTGAAAGCCGAGCACATCACAGACAATCTCTGCAAGTTCCTTGACCGAGACATCCTCGCCGCAGCCGATGTTCACAATTTCAGGCGAGTCGTAGTTTTCGAGCAGGAAAAAACAGGCGTCGGCGAGGTCGTCCACATGGAGAAACTCCCGGCGTGGAGTTCCGCTACCCCAGACGGAAACCTCCCTCGCTCCGACCTGCTTGGCCTCATGCACCTTGCGGATCAAGGCCGGGAGGACATGCGAGGTGTGCAAATCGAAATTGTCATTCGGTCCGTAAAGATTCGTTGGCATCCCGGAGATAAAATTTTTGCCATATTCGCGGGCATAAGCTTGGCACAGCTTGATCCCAGCAATTTTTGCAATGGCGTAGGCATCGTTCGTCGGCTCCAGTGGACCGGTGAGCAACGCATCCTCCTTGAGCGGCTGGGGAGCCAATTTCGGATAAATGCAAGAGCTACCGAGGAAAAGGAGTTTCGTCGCGCCGAAGTCAGCTGCAGCTTCGATGACATTGTTCTGAATTGTGAGGTTCTCGATGAGAAACTCGACCGGCTTTTCGAAATTGGCGGCAATGCCACCCACCCTTGCGGCGGCATCCACCACATAGTCGGGACGCTCGGCTTCGAAAAAACCACGCACGGCGGCGCGATCCATGAGGTCGAGTTCCTGCCGTGTGCGAGTGAGGATGTTTTCAACCCCGGCCCGCTGGAGCCGCCTCACGATGGCGCTTCCGACCATGCCGCGATGCCCCGCCACAAAAACCTTTGCCACTTTTTCCATGCGGCATTTTTAGCGGACTTGCTCTTCCCCGCAAGACAGGATCACCCTGCGCGCAGGCCTGCCTCGAGCGTAGGATATCGAAACGCATAGCCCAATCTCTCCGCCACCGCCGGACGAACGCGCACACTGTCGAGCATGACATGCGACAACTCACCGAGTACAAGTTTGAGGGCGCAGGAAGGCGCGGGCAGAATCGCGGGACGTCGGACCACGCGCGCCAGCGTGCGGGTGAACTCGGCATTTCGCACCGGCTCCGGATTCACGGCGTTTACCGCACCACTCACCGATTGGTTTTCTACCGCCCAGAGAATCATCCCGGCGACATCGTCCACATGGATACAACTCATCCACTGCCGCCCACTGCCGAGATTTCCTCCCAATCCGAGTTGAAAAACCGGACGCACCAAGCTCATCGCCCCACCTGGTCCGGTCACAAAACCAATACGAAGCCTCACCAGGCGGCACCCGAGCGCCTCGGCAGGCATCGCCGCAGCCTCCCAGCCCTGGCACACCTCCGCTAGAAAACCACTTCCCGCTGGGGCTGATTCATCGATCTCCCTCTCGCCCGTGTCACCGTAAAAACCAATCGCCGAGGCATTGATCAGCACGCCAATGCCCGAATGAAGACTGCCGACCACCTTGTGCGTTGTTTCCACACGGCTGCGCAGGATTTTGTCCTTCTTCGATGCCGTCCACAGTCCCAGAATCGGCTCGCCCGCGAGGTTCACCACGGCATCCAAGTCAAAAAAATCAAGGCCACCCTTCGCGTGAATTCCGCGAAACCCGGCCCTCGCGCTTCGGGAGAACCGCACCACGCCATGCCCTGCCGCTTCGGCCAGACGGCACAGCCTCGCCCCCACATACCCTCTTGCACCAACGACTCCGATCTTCATTTTGAAAACAAAATGCGTCCGCCCACGTTCAAGCACCAGAAAGAATCCGCGCCGCCGCCGCGCGTCCCGCAAGCCAGGCGGATTCCACACGCGACTCGCTGAGCAAATCCCCAACGAAATGCCATCCCTCGGGCAGCGCCGGGATTTTCATTTCCCGTGAAATGCGGGCATAGCGCCAACGGTGCGGAAGCACGGCGCGGAAGAGGCTCGATCGAATTTCCCATCGCTCCTCCATGAGTGCCCGCAGATCCACTACCCAGCTTGCCGGATCGTCCTCCAGGCGGGTGCGGCTGAATTCCTCCGAAGCGTGGACGACCATCACAGTGAAGCCCTCACCAATATGCCCGGGCTTGTGATTCTCGCACGCCGACCAAGCCAGCGCATGGCCCGAACGGTCACTGATGGCATACCTCGCCGCAGTTGCTCCCACCCACTCACCTTGGTAGAGAAAAAGCCCCGCCAAACACGGAGCATAGGGATTTTCTGCGCCTGAGATCCCAGTCAGTTTTGCAGTCTGCGGCCAGGGAGCCGTGCTAAGGATGAGGTCGAACTCCTCACCGCCCACGCGGCGGTCTTCCACGGCTTCAATCGTCACACCCGTCCTCACATCCAAGCCCTCCGCGAGCGCCCTCGCGAGACGGCTATTCCCCTTGGCATGAAAAAACCGCCCCTTGCTGGGCAGCTCCAGACCGGCCTCATCGACAATCGGCGCCTTGATTTCCAACAAATCCCCGCCGCAGGCCAATCGAACCGCCCGCAAAAAATCCGCATCCCTCATCGTGAAATACTGCGCCCCGTGATCCACCAAGTGCCCCTCCCAGCGCTTCGTTGCACACCTCCCGCCCATGCCGCGCGACTTGTCAAAAACCACCACCCGAAATCCCGCATCAGCCAGCAAACGTGCCGCACCGATCCCAGCCATCCCGGCCCCGATCACAGCCACAGATTTGTGTTTCATGCCCGAAACCCTAACGGATCAAACCCCGCCTGGCGCGGATTTAATTTCGCAACGATACGATCGATTTCTTGCGACTCAACCGATGGAGAAAAAACGCAGCCGCAATACCAAGCAACGCCCATGTGCTAGGCTCGGGAATGACTTGAACAGATCCTTCCACATACAAATCGTTTGCAGTTGGCGTCAAAAGATCCCTTATCCTAACCGTACCTAATGATCCAGATACCCCTTCACTGGTCGATGTGGCACCATAGACCCAAAATCGAAACTCAACGACTTCTGCAGTTGTAAAATCTGGAAAATCCCAACTTGCCCGCGGTATGGAAATGGTATTTTGCAAGGTAAAGGGCGACTGGAGAACAAATTCACCACTGCCTACTTTGTATCCCCAAAGGGCAGACCTGGGAGCTGTGGAAGAGGCCCCCAGAAGATAAGAAATCGACGTGTAAGTGGCGTCAAAACCAGACTGCGCCTGCATGGAAAACGAAATATAATCATCATGTTTACTGAAAGTATTTGTCGTGTTCCAGCCGGCGCTGTTAAAAATCAAACCTCCGCTTGCAGCGGCCAGACCAGAAGATCTTCTTAATGAGTTAAGCCCAATCGCAGTGGACAAATTTCCGCTGATTGTCGTTGCTAAAAAGGATGTTGTCGCACTGCTGTCTTCTATTCCATTGACATTAAAACCAAGGATGGTCTGCGTATGGGCGATTCCTACCGAAAGAATCTGCATAAATAGAAAAACTGCAAAGCAACTGGCGGAACCTAAAGTGGCACAAGCGCGGCCCCTCTGCCCCCTACTTGCTGGAATTATTTGGCGGAGTTTGCGGAGAACGCCAAGAGATTGTCTACGCGATCTTTCTAGGGCGCATGGCTGTAGGGTTTCCATGTCGCCTGCGTGGGAAATTTTGATTTCAGTGAGCATATTCATTTTCGAAACAGATTGAGTGAAGGCGGAATTTTTTCTCCTGAATACGCACAGAAAACGGTTTAATTGTGACGCTTTCGTAACCCTCAAACCGAGTCGTGTTCTTTATGGCCGCAGAAAACCTTTTTGCCTTGAGTGAGTGAGTGTGCGTTGATACCCAGCATGTCGAAGCACAAGATCGAAAACGCCCCGCAGGACCGGATTCAATATCGCGAGTATAAGATTATTTTGCAGGCGCAGCATTTCACTTCGGCGCAGGCTTTCGTGGATTTCTGGAGCATTGTTCGGGAGACGGCGAAGAAGTTTGATGTGAAGGTGAAAGAGGCGGAGAACGCTTTTGAAAGCAATGTGCGGGAAGTGCTTTTCTACGACACGGAGGATTTCGCACTTTATAAAAACCATTTCATCCTGCGTTTGCGCACGCACTACAAGGGCGGTTGGCCACAAGGAATTCCAGAGCTAACATTCAAATTCCGGCATCCGGATTTCCAGTCAGCAGCGGCGGTGGATGTGCGTCCGGCGAATCCAGGTGGCATTGCGAAAATCAAATTCAAGGAGGAACTCCTGCCACTGCGAGAGACGCTCGGCGGCACACGTTCGATTTTTTCGCACAACTGCGTGCTGGCCAAGCCGCGGGAGGGTTTGGAGGTCGCCGTGAAGGATCTTGCTGGAGCGTTTCCGGCAATTCATCAGGTCGGTGCCGACCATGATTCACCGCTCAGACTCGTTAATGACATGGCGGTGGAGGAGGTGCAGGTCGATGTGGGCGAACTGCACTTCGGTGGGGGCTTCAACGGCAAAACAACCATCGCCGTGTGGCGCACGCGCAAATACGAGCGGGCATTCTGCGGTGAATTCGCCTTCCAGTGCCGCTTCGATAGCGAGGATGAAATACACAAGTCGAGCCTGAAGCGGGCGGAAGATTTCTACAAAACCCTCCAACTTGACGCCCACGAGTGGGTCTCTCTCGGCACCACCAAGACGGCTCTCGTTTACCAACTCGGCCAATCCCCCCATGCCACCCGCAGCGAGTAATATGCCGGGGGCATCGGAAATCTTCCGCGTGTTTGCCAAGATCGGCATCACGAGCTTCGGAGGCGGTCTTGTCGCCTACCTGCGCGATGCGCTGGTGACTGACAAAAAGTGGATGGATGAAGAGGAATTCCTCGCCGCCTTGGAAATCGGCCAGACACTCCCGGGTCTGAATTCGGTGAATGTGGCGATCATTGCCGGGAGGAAACTTGCCGGCCCACAAGGTGCTGTCGCGGCAGCTTTGGGCCTGATTCTTCCAGGCGTGTTGCTTTTGCTGATTTTAGGCATTTTGTATGACCACTTCCGCCACAATCCCAATATCGCCGCAGCACTCGCCGGAGTTGCCGCAGCCGCCGTGGGACTACTTCTACAGGTCACTCTCAAGATCGGTGCCAAGCAATTTCTCAACCTTCGAGACCTGTGTTTTGTTCTGGGAACTTTTTATCTCGTGGCCTTCCACCATGTGTCCTTGCCAGTGGTTCTTTTTCTCATCGCCCCCATCGCCATCATTCTATGCCGTCCGAGATCGGCGAAACCAAATCCATGAGCGATCTCGTCAAAATTCTAAATGTCTTTTGCCTCCTCTCCCTGCTCGCCGTGGGAGGCGGGAGCGCTGTGCTGCCACAGATGGAGCATGAGACTGTAAGCTTGCACCACTGGGTCACAGGCGATCAGTTTGCGACAATCTACAGCCTGGGCCAAATGGCCCCCGGTCCAAACATGTCCATGGTCGCCCTCATCGGCTGGCAGGCGGCCGGCGCAACGGGTCTTATCATCGCACTCGTGGCATTCTACCTGCCATCGAGTTTTCTGACCTACGGATGCAGCTACATTTGGGATCATTTCAAGGAGAACCCTTGGCGCGCTTCCGTGCAACTCGGGATGGCCCCAATCACCATCGGACTCATGCTGGCAGGTGTCCACGCCGTAGGAAAAACGGCCTGTATCAACCCCAGCCACAGCCCGCACTTTAATACCATCACCTGCACCATCGCACTTGCCGTGACCGGCATTCTCTTCGCCAAACGTATCAACCCCGCATTGCTCATGCTATTCGGAGGGTTGGCAGGATGGTTTTTGTTGAGGGGGCATTAATAGCCCAGACCATCGGCACCTGAAAACGCGCCTTCCCGGCATATGCAAAATTGAAGAGCCTTCCGCGGGTATGGTATGGTGAGGGACGTGCTCAAAAACGCTTTCGCTCTCCTCTGCTTAACAATCCCAATCCATCTTGTCTGGCCGACATTTGCGAGCGCGGAAGATTTTCAAAAACCTCCTGCCAACGAGGAAATAGAGTCCATTTTTCAAGAAGGCTTCGCGAAATCGGTCGAGCGCTTAGAGTCCAAGTTTACCCGGAATTACAAACCTTCGAGTATCGGATTGTCACTGAACTCCGAAACCTCGAATTTTACAGCCTGGCTGGACCTCTGGCGTTGGTGCAAAATTTTTTCGACATTGAGCGAAGAGGTGGCTGCTAGGCATATCGAGAGCGGTCTTGTCAGGGAACTCTTGAGCGACTCGACGGTTTCCCGAATGTTTTTTTCGACACTCTCGGAGCGGGACTCAGTGCCTCAAGTGCTGGACAACCTGAGCTCGATCCGAACGTCGCAGCCGCACAAATTCAGGCAATACCCCAGTCTGGCGATCGCCATCGCCGTGGTGAACGATGTCCCGGTCCCTCAAGGATGGCCTCACCATCAGGTCGCAGTGGAACTGGTCCCCACCAGCATTCTCCCGGTTGACCAACAATTTTCGCGATGGGTTGCGGCCAATGAGGCACGGCAGCTGCTTCTCGACCCCCGCAAACTTTCCCCGTCACAACTCAAATTTGTGGTGGACGCTTTCGTCACAGACGACGAACTGGTCTGGGCCAGAAAAAATGTGCGCCTGACGCGCTCGACCTTTGAAAAGGCGTATTTCCAAATCAATTACAGCCATGAAAGGTTGAAGGCTCAGCAATATGATTGGACCAGTGGGCCCTACACGCTCGGCGCGATCCGAAAGGAAGGCGGAATCTGCGTTGACCAAGCCTACTATGCCTCGATGGCCGGTAAAGCGCTCGGGTTGCCCACATTGTTTTTCACCGGCCAGGGCAGCGATGGAGGACACGCCTGGTTCGGATACATGCGCAGCGACGACCAATGGGAAATCGACTGCGGACGGTATTCCCAGCACATCTACGCCACCGGCGAGGCGCTGGATCCTCAAACCTGGCAACCCATAAGCGATCATGAACTGGAACTCCTTGCCGCGCGCTTCCGCGACAAACCCGAGTTTGCTGCCTCGATGAATACCCTGGCTGTGGCGGAGATCCTGGAAAAGTCGGGTGATAATCCCAGGGCGGGGCAGGCCTATGAAAAAGCGATCCAACTTTGCCCGCAGAATGCGGATGCATGGTCGGCAGCAGCCGCCTTCCTGCAGCGCCGTGGGGCCCCTTCAAAAGAACGCATCCTTTTCCATGAACGGGCCAAAACGCAGTTCGCAAACCAGGCGGATTTGAAGGTCCTCAACCAAAAAGCGCTCATTTCGATTTATCAGGAACAGGGCGACCTCGACTCGGTACAAAAAATTGAGCAGCAAATCCTGTCCCAAAATAAACAAAGACGCTCCGACCTGAGCGTCAACATGGCCGCAGACCAGCTCACGGCCATGCTGCAAGCGGGAAACATGGCCGAGGCGGAAAAACTCTTTCGCAGACAAGTCCACTCCCTGAGCCAAACCGGTGGCGGAAATTTCTACTACGATGTCGCCGAGCCATACATCCGTGTGCTTGTTGAAAAAGGTGATAAAAGCGAAGCCCGGCGGAGCATCGACCTTGTTCGCCGTAAATTGGCCCCCCAACCGGGAGGAATACTGGATGCCTCGATGAGTGCGTTGGAGAAAGCAGCGAAATAAAAAAACAACCCAGCCGTCCCAAGTTTACTCCCTCCCCCAAGTTTGTAAGCTTAAACCCCTACGGCTGAGTTGTTCTTTATAGTTCAGTTAAAAGCAAACGCCGTGCCAAGTCTTCGCCAGCCGCGAAAGCCCTCTGCATTAAACGAAGCATTTTAAAAATAAGTTGCTGCCCCTGAATTTGTTAAATTCTGTAAATTCTGACTGAAAAATCCCAATCGGACTTCAAATCGGAAAACCAAGACGCTGGCGAAAAAGCTCCACTTCGCTCCGCAACTGGTAAAAATTCCGCACATATTCGCATGTTCATCCTTTTTCGAATTCTCAATTTCACCCTGAACCGCCCGGCCGTGCCAACGATACTTTTCGGAATCTGGCTCGCCATTCTTTATCACGTCTCGAACAGCGTGCCGGGGGAGACGCTGGAGATGGTCCTGCCTCAGCAAGATAAAATCCTGCACTTCGTATTTTTTCTCGGTGGCGGAACCGTCCTCGCGGCCTCATTGCATCTTCTCGCCAAGTTGCAAGGCATCCGTTTGCTATTGGCCGTGGCGCTGGTGATGGGAGTTTTTGGCGCGCTTGATGAATACAACCAGCAATTCATTCCAGGACGCTCCGGGCTGAGTCTTGCAGATTGGATTGCGGATATGATCGGCGCGCTTGCTGGTGTTGCGCTGCTTCACCTTCTCGCTGCCAGATGCGGAGCGCGAAAAATCAAGGCCGATTGATTCTCTGAGGAAGAGCAAACTGCGCTAAGGATTCATCAGTCGGCGCGAGAGGCGACGCCTTTTTTCTCAATGAGCGCATAGGCGCTGTGGTTGTGGATAGACTCGAAATTCTCCACCTCCACGCGATACCAAAGAATATTCTGATCCTCCTCGCAACGAACGGCAACATTCCTCACCAGATCCTCGACAAAAACTGGATTCGCATAGGCCTGCTCGGTGACATGTTTTTCATCCGGACGCTTCAGCAGGCTGAACAACTCGGCGCTGGCGGACTCCTCGGCAAGGCGCACCATATCCTCTATCCACATAGGCTTTTTGCAGCGCACCGAGAGTGTCACATGCCCGCGCTGGTTGTGCGCCCCGGCCACACTGATCGCCTTTGAGCATGGACACAAAGTAGTGACCGGCACGATGGCGGTAACCACAAAATCCATGCGCCCGTTTTCCAAGGTTGCGCTGAAGCGCACCGTGTAATCCATCATGCCGACCGCACCGCTTACGGGAGCTTTTTTACCGAGGAAAAAGGGGAATTCGATTTCGAGGTGCGCGCAGCCGCTCTCAAGACGCCGACACATTTTCTCTAGGATGTCGCGGATATTTTCCACATGGATCACGGGACCATGCTCGGAGAGAACCTCGATGAAGCGGCTCATGTGGGTGCCCTTGAAGTGGTGCGGCAGGTCAACCGTGAGCTGAATGGTAGCGACTGTGCTTTGAACAGAGTGCTCCTTGTCACGGACCTGTAGCGGGTAGCGCAGAGACTTCACTCCCACACGATCGATCGGCATGCGCCGCTCGTCGCGCTCGTTTTGGGTATCCTTCAACATCAGCAAAGTATTTTTACCGCTGCGTCCGCGACTCCAAGTCAAAAAAAACCGTGCGGGCGCAGGCGGCTTTGTTTTTAGTGGCCGGATATATGGCAACAAACCTTTTTGATCTCTCCGAAGAAGTCGCTGTGGTTATTGGCGCAACAGGCGCCCTCGGAGGCAGTATGGCGGTTGCCCTCGCCTCCGCCGGAGCCACTGTAGTCGTGGCTGGACGCAATGCGGAGCGCGGCACCCAGCGCTCGGCAGAAATCCAAAAAACCGGCGGGCGCGCTGCATTCATTGAATGCGATGCCACCGACCGCGAGAGCCTTGAGGAGCTTCTCAAGGTGACCACGGCGCGCTTTGGCGTTCCATCTATCCTTGTGAATGCGGCCGGTGGAAACGACCCAAGCGTCACCGTGACCCCGGAAAATCCCTTCTCGCAGATCGCCGCCGAGGATTGGACATCGAGCTTCGATCTCAACCTCATCGGCGGTGCGTTGCTACCATGCCAAGTCATCGGCCAGGCGATGGTGGACGTAGGTCGCGGGAGCATCATCAATGTCGCCAGCGCCTCCGCACACATTCCTCTCTCCCGCGTTGTGGCCTACTCCGCCGCAAAAGCAGCAGTTCTCAATCTCACCAATTTCCTCGCTCGCGAATGGGCGACCGCCGGCGTGCGCGTGAATTCCATTACTCCCGGATTCTTTCCCGCCGAACAAAATCTCCGCCTTCTCTTTAATCCCGACGGTTCGACTACTCCCCGTGCCGCAGCCATTCTGGGACACACGTCCATGGCGCGATTTGGCGAGGCCGAGGAACTCTCCGGTGCCGTTATTTTCCTGGCCAGCCCGAATGCCAGCTCATTCATCACCGGCACAGATATCCGCATCGACGGCGGCTTCCTCTCCCAGACGATCTGACCATCCTGCAAATCCACTCTTTTCAACACTCCAACCCAAAACTTACATTCAGCAGTTCTCATGGAACAAAAAATTCTCACGATCGGTCTTCCCTCCGGCAGCCTCATGGAGCCAACGATTGCCCTTTTCGCAAAAGCAGGCTACGCGATTTCCGGATCCAGCCGCTCCTACCGTCCCTCAGTGGATGACCCCGAGCTTCGCATCCGCCTCCTCCGCGCCCAGGAAATCAGCCGCTACATCGAGCATGGATATCTGGACTGCGGCATCACAGGACATGACTGGGTCGAGGAAAATGGCTCGGATGTCGAAGATGTCGTCAAACTTCCCTACAGCAAGGCCACCGCGAATCCGACCCGCTGGGTGCTCGTCGTCCCCGAGGACTCTCCGGTCAAAACAACACGCGACCTCGATGGCAAGCGCGTCGCCACCGAGGCGGTCGGTATAACACGCCGATTTTTCGAACGCGCCGGAGTGAAGGCCGAAGTCGAATTTTCCTGTGGAGCCACGGAAGTCAAAGTACCAGATCTCGTCGACGCCATTGTGGACATCACCGAGACCGGATCCTCGCTCCGCGCGAACAAACTCCGCATCGTGGACACGCTGATGGAGTCCTATCCCGCCCTCTTTGCGAACCGCTCCGCATGGGCGAATGAATGGAAGCAGGAAAAAATCCGCCACCTCGCACTTCTCCTAAAAGGTGCCCTCGCCGCAAGGGATCTTGTAGGATTGAAAATGAACCTTCCCGAGTCCGGCTTGAAAAAATTGCTTGAGGCATTGCCCGCATTACGGAATCCTACCGTTTCGCCTTTGGCCCAACCCGGATGGGTCGCCATCGAAACGGTGATCGAAGAGA
>JBIJCR010000165.1:0-2893 GCA_044344595.1 Terrimicrobiaceae bacterium | reverse complement strand
CGCACCGGCGTTGCATTGGGACTTGTGCGTTTGACCGGACACCGGCGAGCCAAGTCCTCAACAATCCCGATTCGCTCCAGATAGTGGCTCCATGCCGCGAGCCCTCCATATGGAGTCAATCGATCCAAGCATGCTTCCACCCCAATTCGCCCCCCGCCGCACTCAAACCGAAACCCCTCACGGCTTTCACCCTCTGGGTGAACCTCCATCAACTCCCTGATCGTGCTCATGGCCCCTTTCTATCTGTTTCTCTGCCTTTTTACACGACTTTCAACTGCGGCTTATAGGTTTATCGACTCCCAAAGGCAATCGGCCCGCACCCGTGCGATGAGCCTGACTCATCACTCACTAATGAAAATCTTTCGCCGAATCGCTGCAAACGAGCTGATGGGAGCACGCGAAAATACATCCATGGAAACTGGCGGAAATCAGAAGACATTTTCCCACTTTCTTTCCCACTTTGACTGAATTTGACATGAGCACCCCCTTAAATGCTTGCTAAAGAGAGGGTGTGGCTGGACCCGGAATCGAACCGGGGACACGAGGATTTTCAGTCCTCTGCTCTACCAACTGAGCTATCCAGCCGTGGGAGGCGTGAAAAGGTATGATGGCGATTTTCAGGAAGCAAGGATTTATCGCCGAGAAATTCTGTGTGCTTGTCGAAGGCGTCTCGGGGATTGGGGGAAAACTCCTCTTGGCTGCTCCGGGAGCTGTGCTAATTTTGTGTCGTGGAAAAGGCGACACCGCGTGTTTTCAAGCCCAAGACTCCAGCTTCGATGTGGATCAAAGCGGTTGCGGGTGGTTTGTTGGTTTTGGCGTTCATTCTTTTTGCAGTCTGGCAAATGGGCTCGAGCATCACAGATGCCAAGATGACAGGAACGGTTGTGGCCAAGGATTTCAATCCGATGGCTGAGCCGGAAAAGCAAATCACGATTCACAAGGGCGGCGATGTCAGGACAGATAGAGTGGAAGGTGACTATATCATCACGGTGGATGTGATTCAGAGGGACGGGACTAAGAAATCCTACACGGTCTGGTTGAATGACAGGGCGCGCTATGATGCAGTTAAGGTGGGGGATAATTTCGATGTAGGCCCTTACCTCGTGCGTTAGCCTCGTCGCAAAACGAGACTTTGTTTTTGAACAAATGTGCGAGGCTGCTTGTCACATCCCTTCGCAACCGCAAAAATCCTCTTCCCGATTTTTCAATGAGTATCAATACCTCCGAATTAACCCAACAAGTTCAAGAAAACCGCCAGTGGGTGGAACCCCTCGTCAATGAAGTCTCCCGCGTGGTGGTGGGGCAAAAAGTCCTCGTTCATCGTCTCCTCATCGGACTTCTCTCAAATGGCCATGTCCTTCTCGAGGGTGTGCCTGGACTGGCGAAGACGCTGACGGTTCGCACGCTGGCGAACTCGATCCGCACGGGCTTTCAACGCCTTCAATTCACTCCCGACCTGCTTCCGGCGGATCTCATCGGCACGCTGATTTATAATCCTCGCGATGGGGAGTTCAGCACGAAGCTCGGGCCGATTTTTTCAAACCTGATTCTTGCCGACGAAATCAACCGTGCTCCGGCAAAGGTGCAGAGTGCCTTGCTTGAGGCCATGCAGGAGCGCCAGGTCACGATCGGTGAGCAGACCTTCAAATTGCCGGATCCCTTCCTCGTTCTGGCCACGCAGAATCCCATCGAACAGGAGGGCACATATCAACTGCCCGAAGCTCAGCTCGACCGTTTCATGCTCAAGGTGCATGTGGGATATCCAACCCGTGATGAGGAGCGGTCCATCCTCGACGCGATGGCCACATCGTCGCCACGCCTCGGTGTCGAGGCGGTGGTCGGTCCGGAGGAGATCATTCGAGCTCGTGGAGTCGTCAATTCCATCTATGTGGACGACCGGGTGAAGGACTATATCGTCAATATCGTTTGGGCGACTCGCGATCCCGCAGCGGCGAAGCTCAAGCTCGATGGCATGCTTCGCTACGGAGCATCGCCGCGCGCAACGATCTTCCTTACGCTGGCAGCAAAGGCGAATGCGTTCATCGCCGGTCGCGGTTATGTGACGCCCCAAGATGTGAAGAGCGTGGGCCTAGATGTGCTCCGCCACCGCATTGGAGTGAGTTACGAGGCAGAGGCGGAATCGGTCACCACCGAGATGGTCATCGAACAAATCTTCGCCGGAGTGCCGGTACCCTGACTTTGGATAAAACCGATGCCTCCCCGCGCTAGCGGGAGGGCTGTTTCCCAAGCAAGCCATGACGCGAGATCCCAAGGAAATTCTCAAAAAAATCCGCCGCATCGAGTTGCGCACCCGCAGGCTTGTGAACTCGATCTTCGCCGGCCAATACCACAGCGTGTTCAAGGGCCGGGGTATGAATTTCGAGGAGGTCCGGGAATATGCTCCAGGTGATGAAATTCGTTCCATCGACTGGAATGTTACGGCACGGATGAATGTGCCATATATCAAAAAATTCACGGAAGAGCGTGAGCTGACTGTCATGCTCCTCGTGGATGTGAGCGCCTCGGGTCTGTTTGGCAGCATTGAACTCAGCAAGCGTGAACTAGCGGCCGAGGTCGCCTCGATCCTTGCGTTCAGTGCCATCAACAACAACGACAAGGTTGGACTTCTGCTTTTCACCAACGAGGTGGAGCTGTTCATTCCGCCGAAGAAGGGTCGCCTGCACACTCTGCGCTTGATCCGTGAAATGCTCTATTTCGAGCCCAAGGGGCGCGGAACCAACCTCGCTGGCGCGTTGGATTACATGAACCGCGTCATATCGCGCCGCGCCGTGGTTTTCATGATCTCGGATTTCATGGCACCGGATTTCACCAAGGCGCTCACTGTCACCAGCAGGCGTCATGATCTAGTGGCTATGCCGGTCACCGATCCCGG
>JBIJCR010000124.1:0-5804 GCA_044344595.1 Terrimicrobiaceae bacterium | reverse complement strand
TTCAAGGGCTGATGCCGCATTGTCACGCAGTTTCCGAGAGAGCCGGATTTGAAGCGTTGTCGAAGTTGATGTCATGGTTTGTATATTACTTGTCATGCATATCATGTAAAGTTCACCTCGGCAGCTTGCCTGTTCGGGTGAGCGATTTTGTATGGCACAATCATGCCAAGCTGCTTTGCAGGCGATGAGCCTCAAGGAACGCGGTTTGGCTCGTTGCTCGATCACCCGACTATCCGCGACTCGACCTGTTTCATGGTTTCGCGGAGGGCGGCGTAGCCGAAGTGGCCTTGGGGGACTTGGAGGAGGCTGGAGCCGGGCCAGCGGGATTGGAGAAGTGTGAGGTCTGCGAGGGGTGAGATGCGGTCGTGGAGTCCGCCGGTGAGGAGGATGGATGAGGGGTCGCAGAGCGGAACCCCGTGGAGCGGGGAGATGAGGTGGTCGAAGCGGGCGGTGTTGCCGCGCGAGTGGCCACGGCTGCGGAGTTCCCGCCGCATCATGGCCGATCCGGGGCTTTCCCAGACGGCCTTGTCCATGTTCACGATAGGTTGCACCAGGGCGACAAATCGGAAGTCGGCTTCCAGAAAGGAGAGAAGCGCACCGGTCCATCCACCGTAACTCGTGCCGACGATGGCGAACTCCCGTGTGCCGCGAGTGCGAAGCAGGGCCATGAGTTGGCGGAGCTCGATGACACCTTGCCGGATGCCCTCGGCGTTTCGAACGAGGTTGGCGGTGATGGCTAGCTCGCCGTTCCAAGTGCGGCGCGGCGTGCGCGAGTAGTGGTAGGGAAGGTGGGGAAAGGCCACGCTCCAGCCGTTGCTGTTGAACCACGCCGCAAGCCGACGGTAGCCGATATCGCTTGCACTCATAAGAGCGTGGAGCAGGAAGACAGTCGGAGCATTTTTATCGCGGGCTGGAAAAAACCCTACGCGCACGCGGTCGTTTTCAGGGTGTCCGCTCGATCGGGGCGAATCCCACTCGATCCAACCATTTTTAAGACTCGGACGCTGAGCAGGCGGCATGCGGTAATACTGCTCGCGGCTTTGTCCGCCCCACTCGGCCAGATACCGTTCCAGACTGGCGACCGAGCAGGCATCCGCCCTACGCCGCCATTGGATGGCATGCATCATGTTGCACATCGTGCCATCGACGAGCCACGAAAGGGGACGGTTTACAAGGGCCTTCATGGTTCGCGCATGCGCTGCTGCGGGGAGTGCGGGAGGTCATCAGCTGTGAGGTGGCATTTCGTAACGAGATCGTCCTTGAGGCGGACGAGCGCGGCGGCGACATCGTCCCGGAGTTTTTTTCGTCCGCCATCCGGGCTTGGAAAAACCCGCTCACCCACCGCGATATAAACCTTGGCCCTCCGCCATGGAAGCCAGTTGCGGCCGTTGTAGAGTCGCTCACTGCCGAGAATCACGACCGGCACAACCGGACAGCCCGCCTTGGCCGCGATGAGAAATGCCCCCTCGCGCATGTCGGCGCCGGAGAGGATCGATTGCACGCCGTCACGGATGCCTCCCTCGGGGAAGACCCCGATCATGCGGCCTTGCTCAAGACGCCGCAGCGCATGTCGCAAGGCCTGCCGGTCATCGCCGCGGCGGTCCACCGGAATCACATCCAGCCAAGTGAAAGCAGCCTTGGACCACGAGGCGCCGAACAACTCGACCATCGCAATCCAGTCGATCTTGCGCGGCAGCCAGCCGCTCAGAAAAGGGGGGTCGAAGTGGCTGATGTGGTTGCTCACCATCACGCAGGCGCCTTTCGGAATTTTTCCGAACTGCAGAAAACGGACGCGCGAGCCGAAGTGGAGAACGCATTTTAAAAACGAGACGACGCCGTGGTAGAAGACAGTATGAAAAGCGTTGCGGGCTGTCATAGGCTTACTGCGCGGCCGTCGTAAAAAAGCGTTCCTGCTTGGCAGTGATCGTGCGGCCGAGTTTTTTCAGCACCAGCAGCATGTCCTCCCAGACCTTGCGTTTTTCGGTGATCGTCTGGTTCCGTAAAAGCCATGCGGGGTGATATGTGACCATCACAGGAATCCCTTCAAACTCCAGCCAGGTTCCACGAATGTCGCGTATCAAGCGCGTCTCGCCGAGCAGGCCCTCCGCAGCCGTCGCCCCGAGAGCGACCATGGCGCGGGGTTTCACCAACCGCACCTGCTCGCGCAGCCAAGGCAGGCAGGTCGCCATCTCCTGGCCCTTTGGTTTGCGGTTGCCGGACTCCTCGCCCGGCGTGTCGGGGCGGCATTTCATGACATTGGCGATAAAAATGTCATCCCTCGTGAAGCCCATGGCCTCAATGATTTTGGTAATGAGTTGACCGGAGCGTCCTACGAACGGCTCGCCCTGTTCGTCCTCCTCGGCCCCCGGCGCTTCGCCGATGAACATGAGCTCCGCCGAGCGATTGCCCACGCCGAAGACGACCTGCGTGCGCGATGCCACGAGATTTGGGCATTTCATGCAGCCAAGGATCGCTTGTTCGAGCAACTCCCAGGTCCACTCGGTAGCAGGGGGTGGCGGCAGGGGCTGGACTGCCGCCGCCGGGCGGGTGGTCGCCGCCTTGCGAAGACGCTTCAATGCGGTCTGCGAAGCTTTGGGCGCGGACTTGATGCCCTTTTGGACCTCTTGCAAAAGAGGGAGCGCCTGCGCCAAGCCTTGCTGAAAAACATCACTCATCGGCACCAGAATTAACAACCCCTCACGGACGCGGCGAGATTTTGCTGCGAAGGCATGGAATTTTGTTTCACGCGATCGGGGCGAAGGGCATAGTCCCCATCTCTTTTATGGCTAAATCCGACGACTCCACACCCACTGACAAGGCGGCCGCAGCCCGCCTCAAAAACCTCGACCTCGCCCTCCAACAGATCGAAAAAGACTACGGCAGCGAGGCGATCCGCCGCCTCGGCGATGCCCATGTGTCGCAGGTCGAAAGCATTCCCACCGGCAATATCATGATCGACCGCGCGCTCGGCGTGGGCGGTTTCCCCCGTGGACGCATTATCGAAATCTACGGCCCGGAAAGTTCGGGAAAAACAACACTCACGCTCACTGCAATCGCCCAAGCGCAAAAGCTCGGTGGCTTGGCGGCATTTATCGATGTGGAACACGCGCTGGATCCCCATTACGCCCGCAAGCTCGGCGTCAATCTCGACGAGCTCCTTGTCTCCCAGCCCAGCTCGGGCGAGGAAGCCCTGCGCATCTGCGAGACGCTCGTGCGCTCAAACGCGCTCGACATCATCGTGCTTGACTCCGTGGCTGCTCTGGTAACGAAATCCGAACTCGAAGGCGAGATCGGCGACGCCGTCGTGGGTGCCCAAGCCCGCCTCATGAGCAACGCGCTCCGTAAACTCACCTCGTTCATTTCCAAAGCCAACACAATCTGCCTTTTCACAAACCAGATTCGCGAAAAAATCGGCGTCATGTTCGGCAATCCCGAGACGACTCCCGGCGGGAAGGCGCTGAAATTCTACGCCAGCATCCGTGTGGACATCCGCCGCATCGGAGCGATCAAGAACAGCGACGGCTCGATCGCTGGCAACCGCACGAAGATCAAACTTGTCAAAAACAAGGTGGCCGCACCATTCACCGAAGCCGAGTTCGACATCATGTATAACGAAGGCATTTCCAACACCGGCTCGCTTCTCGACCTCGCCCTGGAAAAAGGCATCGTCGAAAAACGCGGCTCTTGGCTCAGCTACAAAGGAGAGCAACTCGCCCAAGGACGCGACGCCGCGAAGGAAGTCCTTAAAAACGATCCAAAAATCTACGCTGACATCGAGGCACAGGTCCTAGCGGTTCTCTAACTAACGAGCACAGGGGAAATTCCCGTTTCAATGGCGGCCTCTGCGTTTGCTTGTGCGCAAGCCGCCGCTCCGCGCAAACTGAGCTTTTTCAAATGACACCGCTTGTTCTTGTGGTCGGATTTCTCGGATCCGGAAAAACCACCTTCCTCAAAAATCTCATGCCCGCACTTGCCGTCGAAGGTCTGACGCCGGAGCTGATCATCAATGATTATCAAAACGCCCTCATCGACGCTGAGCAATTCACCGACCTCGCCGCCGAGGTGAGGGCGCTAAGCGGAGACTGTGTGTGCTGTGGCTCCAGGGACGAATTGCTGGAGGCCCTGCGGGATTTCCGGCACGAGGCCGGCCGTGTCATGATCGTGGAGACCAATGGCACCACCGATTCCGCCCAGCTTATCGAATCCCTCGCGCTCGATCCCTCACTGAAAAAATTCAGTCCTCCAGTCCAAATCTCGGTCATTGATGGCAAGCGCTGGCAGCGCCGGTTCTGGCACAATGCCCTCGAGCGTGAGCAGGCCCGTACAGCCTCGCATATCCATATCTCGCGCGGGGATTTAGTCGCGCCAGAGCGCATGGAGGCCGTGTTGGATTCGCTGCAGGAATGCGGAGTGCGGGGAAATCGGACGGATCCCATCGCCTTTGCCAAAGACCTTTCGCGCATCTCGGAGACGACCTCAGAGCCACACGACCACACTCATCCAGAGAACTGCGGCTGCGGACATCATACGCATTCGCACGACGCTGAGGGACACGAGGTTCATCACTTCGCCTCCTGTGAGATTCCGCTGCCGGAGATTCTCGAGAGGAATGTGTTCGAGTCCCTCATGAATGATTTGCCTGAGGAAGTCCTTCGGGCGAAGGGGCTCGTGGTTTTTGATGACGCTCCGGGCGAGTTTTTTGTTTTCCAAAAAGTCGGATCCGATGACGGGACCCGCTTGTTTCCGGTCGGCCGCGAGCCCCGCGTCAAGACGCCACTCCTGCTTCTCATCGGGCCCAACCTTCGGGTCGAGGCCCTCAGAGAGCGTGTGGCGGGTCTCATGGCCGCCCGGTAGCAAGACATCCTCAGATCGGCAGCAGAGTTTGCACCATGTTGTCGATGACGCCTGAGGAGATCGCGTAGCGCGTCAGGCTAGCCGTGTCGTGGATGCGCAGCTTGTCCATGAGGTTCTGCCTATGTTTTTCCACGGTCTTGATACTTATGTTCAGTTCTCCGGCGACCTGCTTGTTTGCTGCCCCCTCAGCGATCAGTTGCAGCACTTCGACCTCACGGCTGGTGAGCTTGATTGCCGGCTTATTGCCGTTGCCGGAAGGAACTTCATCATAAATCGTACGCATCCGGCGCGAGATCGCCGGGCTGTGGAAGGTATTGCCCTTCGCCACCTCGTGGATGGCGTGGGTGATGAGATTCGAGGGTGAGTCCTTGAGCAAATAGCCTTGGATGTCGCCATCGATGACCTGCTGGATATATTGGTCGGTGCCGAAAGCGGTGAGCAGGATGATTCGTACATCCGGCGCGAGTTGACGGATCTGGCGCGCGGCAGCAAGACCGTTCAGGCGTGGCATTCCGATATCCATGAGGAGGACCGTTGGGCGTTTCTCGACGGCCAGATCGACCGCTTTGCGGCCGTTGTCCGCCTCGCCAATGATCTCGATGGATTTATCCAGCTCGACCAGTGATCGCAGCGCCTCCCGGATGAAGGTGTGGTCGTCCACGATCATGAGCCGGATCGAGTCGACCGCCTTCGGCTTGGTTGGTTGGTTCGTGGAGACGCTGCGTCTGGCTGCCGTGATTGGCCTCTTGGCTTCACGGGAAGAGGTTGTTGAAAGGCGTTTCGAAAGAGTGATTTTTTTCATCGGGGTGTCTTGGTAGCAGTGATGGATTCGCGGGGTAATAGGGTGAATGCGAAGTCGGCCGGAGCCGCAACGCTCCACATCCCTAAGGGAAATCCTGATACGTCCGCCGGTTTTTTTTATCAAATGGTAGATTTGGCCTCCTCGGCGT
>JBIJCR010000020.1:0-27832 GCA_044344595.1 Terrimicrobiaceae bacterium | reverse complement strand
AGATGATCGCTCGCGGGCGGCCATTGTCCGGCCCTCGCTGCGAACCTTGCTGTTGACCGTCTTTCCCGCATTCGTTCGGGCCCGGTCTTCGCGGTCGATGTGGATGCGTGCAGCGAGGGGTGTCGTGGTTTTTGATGTTGTTTTTTTCATGTTGGGATCGGCTTTGAGCCGCTTCCCTCCATGCTCAACCGTGAGGGCAGCGGATGCGATGGGGGGATGACCTTATTGGCGGACGAACACAGCGGGGATTCATTGCCGTCGAAACAATGACTCACCCAATGCTCGCCAAATTCGCAATCAGCTACACCGTCTTTCCGGAACACAACAAACGCGTGGAGACCCACCACACGGATGATCCCGTCGAGGCAGAGACATTCCTTGTTCAACTTCTCACCAGCGGAGCCCGCATCCATTCGATCATGCATGACGGAGTGCCCGTTGAACCCCATCAGTTCGACCGGCTGATGAAAGTCGCCGCAACCAGAGTTGCCGCTGAACTCATCAGCCGATCGCTGCACATGGACTACGCCGAGGTGAAACACCGCTTCGGCTTCGCCTCATAAACAAGCCACCTCATTTTAAAAACAAACATCATGCTCAATACGCATCATAAAAACAGCCGCGGCAGGCTCGTGGACACCTTTTCGGGTATCGTCCAAATACCTGTCGACTCCATCCACATCGAAGCCGAATGGATCATGCCACCGAATGCCTCGGGGGTTGTCATCTTCGCCCACGGGAGTGGCAGCAGCCGCCACAGCCGGAGAAACCAATTCGTCGCCTCCATCCTTCATGAATCAGCGATCGGAACCGTTCTGCTGGATCTTCTCACCCGCGAGGAGGAGAGAAAGGACGCCTCCGATGGCCAACTCCGCTTCGACATCGAAATGCTCACCAACCGCCTGATCACAGCCGTGAGGTGGGTAGAAGACCATCCTGCGGCACATGATCAGCCGATCGGCATCTTTGGCGCCAGCACAGGCGCGGCAGCCGCCATCGCGGCTGCATCGATACTTGGCGACCGCATCAGCTCAGTCGTCTCGCGCGGCGGGCGTCCGGACTTGGCCTACGAACACCTCCGCCACGTTACAGCTCCCACGCTTTTGATCGTGGGCGAGCGCGACGATGCCGTTGTGCGCTTGAACAGGGAGGCCAGCCAGCACCTGCGGTGCCTCAAAAAGCTCTCCATTATCCCGGGAGCGACACATCTTTTTGAAGAGCCAGGCGCACTGGAAAAGGTGGCAAGCCTAGCCTCGTCCTGGTTCAAAAAACATCTCACACGGGATTCCCGCAAACAAGACATGCACAGGGAGGCAGTTGAAGTATGAATGCGCGATTCAAAAACCGCGAGGAGGCAGGGAGAATCCTAGCCGCAAAACTCATGATTTATGCCAACAGGCAGGATACGGTCGTTCTTGCCCTTCCACGAGGCGGCGTGCCGATTGGCTACGAAATCTCTAGGGCACTCAACCTGCCGTTGGATGTGATGATCGTAAGAAAACTTGGCGTGCCAGGACACGAGGAGCTAGCCATGGGCGCAATCGCCAGTGGTGGTGTTCGTGTATTGAACCGCAGCGTCATCGAGAGCCTGCGCATCCCGCCTGACTCCCTTGAAGCGGTTGAAAAACGCGAAGCACTTGAGCTGATGCGACGCGAAGCGACGTATAGAGGAAATCGACATCCGATCCCGCTCAAAGAGAAAACCGTCATTCTCGTTGATGATGGAGTCGCAACGGGATCGACCATGCGGGTGGCAATAAGCGCGCTGCGCGAACAGTACGTGGGCCGCATCATCGTGGCCACACCAGTCGCCCCACCGACTGTGCGCTGGGAAATGGAGGCGCTGGTGGAAGATTTCGTAGCCCTTGTCATGCCGGAGGACTTTTTCGGCGTAGGTCAATGGTATGAAGACTTCACTCAAGTCTCAGATGACACCGTTTACGAACTGCTTCGAAAAGGTGTGAAACTTAAACCGGCGGAGGTCGCATGAACGCCGCTGTCGAAACGATTCGGCGCGTCGCGCAACCATTAAGCGGAGATCTATCCGACTATGACGCCCTCATCGAGCGCTGCGAAAAAGCAAAGGTCGTCATGCTCGGAGAAGCTACCCATGGCACACATGAATTCTATGAAGCCCGCTCGGACATAACAAAACGACTCATCGAAGAACTCGGCTTCAACGCCGTGGCCGTCGAAGCCGACTGGCCCGATTCGTGGAGAGTGAATGAATTTGTAAAGGGCTTAGATGGGGACAGCGCAGCAGCCGATGCGCTCAATGGATTCAAACGATTTCCTCAATGGATGTGGAGAAACAGCGATGTACTCGACTTCACCGGTTGGCTCCGCAACCGCAATATTAACTCAGGAAAAGGAAAAGTTGGCTTCTACGGCCTAGACCTCTACAGCCTCAACGAGTCGATGAAAGCCGTGCTCGATTACCTGCGTGAAACCGATCCCGCAGTGGCGAGAACATTTTCGCACCGCTACGCATGCTTCGACCACTTCGGTGGCGATCCCAAGCGTTACGGTCTTTTCACCGGCACGGGTATTTCAAAAAGCTGTGAGGACGAGGTGGTGGCAGCTCTTGCAGATCTGCGTCGTAAAAAAGGAGCATGGCTCGGACTCGATGGACATGTTGCTGCCGAAGCCTACTTCAACGCCGAGCAGAATGCCGCAGTCGTCGCCGATGCCGAAAACTACTACCGCACTATGCTTCGTGGAGATATCCAGTCATGGAATCTCCGCGACCGGCACATGATGAATACCCTGCTTGCTATATCTTCGCACCTTGAAGCTCTTCATGGACAAGCGAAGATTGTCGTATGGGCACACAATTCCCATGTTGGCAACGCTCGCGCCACACAAATGGGACATCGCGGCGAGTTCAACATCGGCCAACTGGCGCGCGAGCATTTTGGTACCAACGCCATTTTGATCGGCTTCACCACCCACAATGGCACAGTCACCGCGGCGTCGGATTGGGATGCGCCAGCGGAGCGGAAGGGTGTCCGTCCAGCCCTCGCCCACAGCTGTGAAAAGCTGTTCCACGAAACCGAGATTCCACGCTTCTGGCTGGATTTTTCAAAATACAAGAATGCGGCCGAACTGCTACGCCATCCGCTACTCCAACGAGCCATCGGAGTCATTTACCGGCCCGAAACCGAGCGGGAAAGCCACTACTTCACCGCTAATGTCTCTGACCAGTTCGATGCAATTTTCCATTTCGATGAAACCCGTGCCGTTGAACCTCTCGAGCGCAGCCCAACTTGGGAGGCAGATGCAGTCGCCGAGGTCGATGAGACATATCCGAGCGGACTATGAGAACCAACAACGAATAAATGAGAGGAGATAAATCCTGCCCTTAGTTTGTGAAATCTAAACTATGCATCCGGATCACTGGCTGCGCGTTGGGATGGTCATTCAACTCCGGGTCACTTGCAGGCCGGTGTCTGAGATATCCATTCGCACGAAGCGAGCTCTGGGGTTAGGCGGGCGGGTGGTGAGTTCCTGGCGGATCCGGGAGGCGGCTTCGGCGTCTTTTGCAAGGAATAGAATGTAGCCGCCGCCGCCTGCTCCGGGAAGTTTTGCGGCAGCGGTCCAATCGGCGACGCGGTTGAGGATGTCTTGGACGGCAGGTGGATTGGTACCAGCATCGAGGGCGCAGTTAAGTTCCCATGTGCGCTTCACGACGCTGCAGAGGCCATCCCAGGATTCGCGTTGCAGGATATCAAAGGAATCGCGCGCGTGGGCGGCGATCTCATCAAGGAGGGACATCGTTTCCGCGCGGTTGAGAAACATTCCACGCGCGATCTCACGGAGGATGCCTTTTGCGACTCGGGTGATGCCTGTGTAATAAAGTAGGGACATACCGTTGGCATTCGACAAGGCGAAGAGATGCTGTGGGAGCCAGCGCACGAGTCCTCGCTGGTTGAAGCCGGGTGAGGACTCGATCATTTTCAGGCCGCGATGGATTCCGCCTGCCTGGTCCTGCCAGCCGCCTCCGGTGGTGAGAAGTTGCTCCAGCGCAAGGGTGCGTGAGCAAATTTCCTCTTGATCCCAGCCGAGACCGCAGACTTCGGAGAGTGTGCCCAAAAGCGTGGCGGCGAGTATGCTGCTCGTACCTAGGCCGGAGCCTTTCGGCGTGGCGGCAAGAAGGGAGATCTCGAGTCCGCCGCCGAACTCGCCGAGGAGTTCTTTGAGAGAACCCACATGAGTGTGGGCGGTGAAGCGAGGATGAAAGCCTGCAAGCGCGAGAGCGGCCTTTGCGAGAGAAAACTCAGCGCCGACATGCGTGAAGTCTTCCAATTCCTCAAAGGTGCGGACGTGCATTTCGGCTCCTAGGTCGATAGATCGGATCACGATTTCGCGATGGAGCGGAACGCGGGCAAAGACCTGCACTGGCGGCTGACCATTGAGATCGATGGCCAAATTCACCACCGCGCCACCGCGTTTCAGGCAATACGGAGGCGTATCGGTCCAACCACCGGCGAGATCAATACGGACCGGACACCGGCCCCATACGATCTGGTCATCCACAGCAGTGCGCATGGGCGCGCATTTTTTAGAAGCGATGCGATCGACCACAAGATCCCCCAGGAAGGAGAAGGCTCGTTTTTCGTAGAGACTCGAGCGATTTTCATCGCCGCGTGTTTGAGCGACCTTCGCGCAAAACATGGCCTCGGAGAGAAAATCGACCGGTGAACCGCTTGGTTCGACCAGAGCTGGTGTGGGCGCATTTGTTTCTGCAAAAAATTGAGCTGTGCAGTGCAAATCGAGGCGATAAAAGGGGTTGTTGCCGCGTTGCGCATACAATCGAGGTGTGACCGAGGCGATCTGAAGGCGTCTCTCGGCGAGAAGACGAGCGGGATTGAATCGCTCCGTGATTTCCTGTGCGGAGAGCCGCTCGCTGTTTTTCCAGACCGATAGAAGTTGGGCATCCCTTGCCGGCTCCTGCGAGGACATCCAGGAAACCATGCGCGCGGTGAGATCGGCACTCTCCAAGATCGGGAAAAGACGTGCTACCTGGATATCCGTGCTCGGTGACAGACCACAATCTGCTGGATTGATACCGCGTCTCTCGAACCAAAGCGCGCAGGGTTCGCCAAGCCATTCAGTACATGAATCGCCGATCGCACCTTTGAAGGAATCGTCAAATCCATACACGCGCAGGCAGCGCGCAGACTCGCCGACGGGTGGCGCGTCCACACAGACTCCAGGAGCGAGCGGGATCGACCCGATTTCCACCGGCAGGTTTGTCAAAACATTTTCGGATGTGAGCGGAAGCGCCGCTGGCAGTATGCAATTCTCGACCCAGATAAGATTGTTGGCGCTCGAGCGTGAGCTGAAGGCAAAGTCGGAATTCAGGACATACATGTCCGGATGGGGCTTCAGCGAGAGGTGCGATTGGCCGCGCTGGTCGAGGCTCCGGTTTTGCAGTGCTGAAACGGATTCGATCATCTGGCGGCTTGTGCCAAAGTGATAAAACTCCGCATCCGGTAGTGGCACAACCGCGCAGGTCAGGCTGGCGATGTCATCATCATGCACAGCTGGACAGCTTCCCATACAGGGGCCCATGCCAGCGTAGAGTTCATAGAAATCCGGCACACCTTGGGCAAATTGTCCCGTCCCGGCATTCCATCCGCATTTTTTGAAAAGCACAGAAACCGCCTTGGCACTTAGCAGCCAGAGGCCAGTATCAACGAGGAAAAGATAGTCGGCGGCGAGCTTGGCGATTTCTTTCGGATTGGGCTTTTGGAGAAAGAAAGCGAGTTCCTCCGGGGTGGACTTTGGAGTGAAGAAAACCCCGAAGTGCGAGGCTGTGTGGGCATCCACCCACATTCCTAAGCCAAGGATGTCGGCATCCGGCATAGCAGGGAGCCTCGGCGGGAAACGCAGCAGCACATCCCCGCTGGCAACCATGACACGGCTCCGCGAGGGAACGCGGGTGGCGATATGGCCGAAGCCGGGCATCTGCACATCCAGCAAAGTTTGATCGAGTCGCTGGCCATCCGCCCATCGGAGCGCGGGAAAGGGCATAAGGATTTTTCCCGTGGCAGCGTATGCTGGCAGGCGACGGCTTTGTCCACCGGCCATGAGGGCGAGCTTGAGAGACGGAGAGACACACCATTCTTCGAACGACTCATTCCCACCATTGCTGCGCCAGGCCTCCACCAGCAGGTGGGCCACGCCACCACCTGAGCCGAGCTTGCTGCCCGCAGGATCGCACGCGGCGAACCATCCCGCCCCCTCGGCCGTGCCGGGGAAGTAGGCCGACATGGCTGGTGGCAGGGAGATAAGCCGCTCGAGTATCATGTTAGAGGAGCTCGGCGATTTGGATGGCATTGAGCGCGGCACCCTTCAGCAACTGGTCGCCGCAAACCCAGAGCGTGATGCCATTTTCCATCGCGCAATCGCGGCGGAGACGGCCAGCGAAGCAGTCGTCCTTGCCGGCGCAATCGAGCGGCATGGGATATCCATCCTCCACAAATTGGAGCCCGGGTGCATTCTTGAGCGCTGTGCGGGCCTCCTCAAGTGAGATGGGTTTTGAAAACTCGGCACTCACGGCCACCGAGTGGGCACGGTAAACAGGAACGCGCACACAGGTCACAGAAGCCTTGAAGTCGGTCAGGTGCATGATGCGGCGACCCTCATTTTCCATCTTCATTTCCTCTTTTGTGTAGCCGGTGTCCAAGAAGGCATCGACCTGCGGAATGACATTATACGCGATCTGATGCGGGAAAACTTCCTTAACCATTGGGCGGCCCTTGGCGAGGGCCTCAGTCTGATGGCGAAGTTCGTCGATGGCGCGAGCACCGGCTCCGGACACAGCCTGGTAGCTGGAGGCAAAAAGGCGGGTCACTCCAAAGACACGGTGCAGCGGGTGCAACGCCATGAGAGTGATGGCTGTCGTGCAGTTTGGATTGGCAATAATTCCTCGATGATTTTTAATATCTGCTGCGTTGATTTCTGGGATAACGAGAGGCACATCGTGGGACATGCGAAAAGCCGAGGAATTGTCCACCACCACGGCGCCACTTGTCACAGCCGCGTGGGCGTAGTCGCGGGAGATGGTACCGCCCGCACTGAAGAGCGCAATGTCGATGCCCTCGAAGGAGTTCAGATGCAATGGCTCCACAGTGATATCCTCGCCACGGAAGGTCAGGGTTTTTCCAGCGGAGCGGGGAGATGCCAGAAGACGGAGACTGGCTACAGGGAAGTTGCGGCGTTCCATGACGCGGAGCATTTCGACTCCAACCGCGCCGGACGCTCCGACAATTGCGATATTATGGGGTTTAGACATAATTGAAATATGACACTAAGGACGCTCGAAGGGCAATCCTCGGAAGACTGGGAAATACGGGTTGATATCGCACGACAGATGCTCGACCTGCTGAATCGCAGCAAATTGATCAAATCCTGGCCCGTTTCCACATCGCGGTTCGGCGTGGGTTTCGAGCCTGGTAGTTTCAAGACGCCAACAGGACATTTTGCGGTTCAGCAAAAATTCGGCGCTGACGCGCCGTTGTGGATGGAATTTAAAAACCGCCAACCCACTGGTAATCTCGGTACTCTCGGCGGCGAGCAGGATGCCATTCTCACACGCATTCTCTGGCTCTCAGGCCTGGACGAGCAAAATGCGAATACCCGCGACCGCTATATTTATTTCCACGGGACGAATCGCGAGGACTTAATCGGAACACCGGCCAGCCACGGATGCATCCGCCTCCGGAATGCCGACATTGCCGAACTATTCGATCTAGTGCCGGAAGGCACGCGGGTGGTCATCTCTTGAAGGTCTCGCCGTTGAGAAACCCCTCAGCGGCCCAACTTCCTTTCTCCACACGTATCCGGACAGCTCCGGTACGATCCTGGCGGAAAAGGCGAATGCCATGTCTCTCTAGCATGGAAGCCCATTGGTCATCGATAGATTCATTTGAGGGAAAACCCGCCGCTGTGGCCACAACAAGCGAGGGCTTCACGGCCCGGAGAAACGAGGCCTCGGGCGGGGCTCCGGAGTGGTGGCGGCCCAGAATCACAATATCTGCCGGGATTTCCGCGCTCTGGTTTTCCAGAAGCCACTGAAATGTCGCATTCCCAGCGTCTGAGAGAAACAGGATTCGTGTGCGGCTTGACTCCAGCAAAGCGACGAGGGATTTGTCATCTGCTGTCGCGGCAATGAGACCCTTCGGTGGATACAGGATTTTCAGCGAAGTGGATGGGCTGATCTCAAAACGATCACCCGAGCGTGCTTTCGATGAGGGCAAGGCAGCGGCATCCATTGCCTCGTGGAGGCGGCGACGCACTGGCGAGCGGTCGGTGAGCGGGGAGTCGATAATTTGCGGAAGCGCATTCATGTCGAGAAGACTGCCCACTCCGCCAATGTGGTCGGCATCGCCATGCGTGAGCACTAGGGCATCCGGCTTCCAATGGCCCGTGCTCCGCATCCATGGGATAAGGATGCTTTCAAAATTCCGACGTGACCCGCAGTCCACAAGCCAGAGGCTCCCTCTGCTCTCGATTGCTGTTGCGCCACCAGAGCCAAAATCAAAGACCGTGAGAGCAGCGGGCGCCGTCTGCAAGGCTCCGATCGGCAAAAACGAACCCGGCAATGCCGCCGCTGCTTGGATGACGAAGACCAGAAATTTTGTGAACACAAGGTTCGCGTTGTTGAAAACAGCCGCCACAGCCGCGCTGGCAAGTCCTCCAGTCAGGGCAAGGACGGCGGTAGTCATGATGAGAAACGACAACGGAACGACGACAAGATTCGCTCCCAGCGCCGAAATGGACACAATATGGAAATAAAAAACCGTGAGCGGCAGCGAGCCGATCCAAGCAGCCAGGGATACCGCCAACAAACCCGCCGTGTTGCCCGCCGCTTCGTGCCGTTTCCTCTGCCACTGAGTCCAAAGAGACGCAGGAATGAACGGATCCGGCTCGAGGCCGCGGCGAATACTCTCCTGGATTCGCCGGGCAAGAAGCAGAATAGCGGCGACCACGGTGAACGAGAGCTGAAATCCGGGATTGAATAGTTCGTTCGTCGATTGCGCCAGAATCACGAATGCCGCAGCGCAGAGTGAATTCATTGCGATGGGTTGCCGCCATGAAACCAGGCCGATCAGAAATATAGCCGTCATGCTCGCGGCACGGATACTCGAAGGTTTCCAGCCCGTGAGCAACGCGTAGAAAAAGAGGGCCGGGATGATCAAGCATGTCGCAGTGCCGCGATGTATGCCAACAACTCGGCAAGCCTGCCAGAGGATTACAGCAATCATTCCCACATGGAGACCTGACACCGAAAAAAGATGAAATGTCCCCGTTTGGCGGAATTCATCCTGCAGCGTATCGGGGATGTCCGAGGTTACTCCCAGCACGATACCGGCGAGAAGATTGCAAACGAGTGGATCATCTGAAATACCCTCCCGCAGGGTAGCCTCCATCCATTTTCGGCAGGCGGCGGCGAGGCGCGGAATCGAGAACCCACTTGCGGGAGCGGTGATTTCCAGATCCTTCGCGGATGTGGTCACGAGTTCGCATGTTATACCACGAAGCTCCAGGACACGCTGCCTGTTGAATTGGCCGGGATTTCGCGGTGGGGCAATCCGGCGCAGGCTGCCGATGAGGCGCACCGAATCATCGAGCGCGGGTGTGACGGCAGGAACAATAGCGAGAATGTCGCAAGGAAGGTCGATTTTTTGGCCATCTATTTCAATGTAAGTCGCCTCAACGACAAAGCGGTTTTTTCCACTCGCGCCCACCGTGGGTTCGGTGCGAATAATTCCCTCGATCAGTGCCACTTGAGGTGCGGCTCCGAGCTTGTCAGCGAGCCGCGCTGCGGATGATTCGCGGGTTTGCATGACTTGCAACGCAGCAAACAAAAACGCTACAGCGATATAAACGCAGGCGCTCCGGCGCAGTGGAAGCCACGCCGCAAGGGCTAGGAATGTCAGGAAGAGAAAATTTTCCGATCCAACTGGGCTCAAACAAGCCCCGAGGATGCCAGCCGCAGCTGCCCCCGCCAAGCCCAGGAAGGGCAGGCGCTGATGCCAAAGCGGGGCATTTGCAGTCACGCTCCGAGCAGCCTTACGGCGGGTTTAGTTAAACGAAAACGGGCTGTAGAGGGATTCCTCGTATCCCGAGTTGTAGAAGCCATCGATCGCCGGCTCGTTGTAGGCGAAGGGTTGTTCATCCTGATGGAGGCGCGAATTTGTGTATTCGCCGGGAGAGCGCGGGGCGGCTCCGTTTTGTGGAGCAGGGGAGCGGCCGTAGAATCCACTTGTGTTTGAAAGAAACGCGAGCAACTGCGCATCGGCGCCGGCGGATTTCAGGGCCGACATTTCGCTGGAGGAGAAACTGCAGACCTGACGAGTGCTGTTCAGATAGGCGATGATTTTGTCATCGGGCACATTGCTGGCTACCAGATTGCGAATGTCGGAGAAGTCGAGCTTCTCACCGGCGGACATTTTGGATGTCGTCGAGGCAGCCACGCCGCGCGAGGTCGCGGCCGAGAGCACGGCGGGATTCACCTGGGATGTGCTGGAGCAGGCGGAAAGGCAAAGGACGAGTGGAGCAAGAAAAAGCAGGGTGACGCGATACATGGTATTTGTGTTGCCTTTCATGGGGCGTTGAACGACTACCCGAGCATCGGGCCGATGGCAATGACTTCGGTTTTCTCCCTTGAGTTCATTGTTCATCGTCGCTGTGAAAACCAATGCGTCTTTTCGGTTGTGCGGGTGGCGGCGTGAGTAAAGGGTGGATTTGCTGCCAGACAATGCGAAGAGAGCGATCTGCCTCCAACAGTGTTTTGTTGATCTCCGCCAGGCATTTGAGGATCGCTGTGTTGGCGGCAAGGTTGTCACAATTTGTGACCACGACTCTCTTTTCGCTCTCTGCAAGCTGTGAAATGAAAATCTCCAGGAAACAATGCACATTGCGATTTACTTCCTAATTCAGCTCTTTCGTCGGTACATCGTAAACCGTGGGGAGATCGGTATCCAACAGAACCTTCTGGTTGCGGATGGTAAGGATGAGGGATTCCCAAGCGGGTTGCTTTTTCATGTTTTGCTGAGGGTCATTCCGATAGCCCGCTGGGTTCGTGTCTGCTAAGTCCCGAGCCAATCGGCGTGGTCGAAATCTTGAACGATGAAATCGTGGCCTATCGCTATTTGAATCACGCGCGCGGGTGGAATTTTTTGATCACCGCTTGGAGGGCACTCTTTTCGATGTGGGTGTAGATTTGCGTGGTCGAGATGTCCGCATGGCCGAGCAGCTCTTGAATGACGCGCAGGTCAGCACCGCCGCCGAGGAGGTGCGTGGCGAAGCTGTGGCGCATAAGATGTGGATAGACATTCGCTTCGATGCCAGCGCGGGCCGCGTATTGTTTAATGAGTTGGCGGATGCGGGGGGTAGTGAGTTTTTTTCCCCTCACCGATAGAAAAATCTCAGCACCGGTTTTTTTGGATACGAGCTGGGCGCGTTCGCTTTGGAGGTAGGCGCGTATTGCCTCGCAGGCGGGCTTGCCAAGGGGAATGATACGGGTCTTTTTGCCCTTGCCGGTGACTCGAATGAACGAGGCATCGAGGTCTATGTTTTCCAGGCGCGCGTCGCAGAGTTCGGAAACGCGAAGCCCACTAGAGTAGAGCAACTCAAAGATCGCCCGGTCACGTAGGCCGAGAGGATCATTTGGGCCGATGCTCTCGATAAGCTTTCTCACCTGCTCGACATGCAAGGCTTCGGGAAGATGTTTCTCCGGGCGAGGCAGCGTGAGGGTTTCGGCAGGATTCTCGGCCCACGCACGGCGGGAGACCAGAAAGCGGAAAAAAATCCGCACGGCCACAGCATCAATCCGCACCGAGGAGGCCTGGAGTCCGGAGCGTTTGCGGAAGACGAGAAAGTCGGTGATCTGCTGTGGCTCGACATGCCGCCACTCGCGCGTCTGCGTGTGCTTTTCCAGCCATGCGGAAAAGGCTTCCAGCGAACGCTGCACGAGCAATTGGTAGCTGTCGGAAAGCCCCCGCTCGGTGGCCAGATACATGAGAAATTCCTCGATATCCTGAGACATGACTTGCGTGAGTCTCATGGTTTACCACGCCTGCGGCAAGACGGCTTCCGTCGTGCGATTACGGATACTCCCGATCAGCGGGCGGGTGAAATTTTGTTCGCCCTCGACGTGGTGTCTCTAGGCGTCGATAAAGAGAACTTGCTTCTTTTATGGCCGCTGACGACCACTCGATTTTGGACAAATACCTCTCCCGCTGGCGGTGGATTTTATTGGTGCTACTTATTCTGGCCACTGGACTAGGCCTTAGTCGCATCCGAGTGGATGCCAATGTGCTTGATCTCCTCCCGCAGGACCTTGTGGCGGTGCGTGGGCTTAAGATTTTTCTGGGGCATTTTGGGCAGCCGCAAGAATTGATCGTGATGGTTGAAGCCGGGAATGCCTCGGCAGCAGGTGCGCTCGTGGATTCCTTGGCTGATAAGCTCCGCACATCTGCGACACTCACCGTGCGCGACTCTCCACCCTGGGCAGCGGATCCACGGGAACTCGTGCCTCTCGCCGCTTATGCACTTCTCAATGAGGGGCCGGAAAACTTTCGTGCGACACTCGAGAAGATGTCCCCCGCAGGTGCTCGTGCGCTAGCATCGGAGGCTGTAGAACGCCTGGGACTGACTGTGGCTCCTGAGGAAATGGCCCGTCTCGCGTACGACCCGCTGAATCTCCTTTCGGCGCTGCCATCCACTGCCGCACCGGATCTGGCAAACCGGGAGTTTTCATCGTTGGATGGCCGCACGCGCCTTCTCTATGTCACGCCTGTTTCGCCGACACCCTCAAAGGATTGGGTCTCACAAACGGCCAAGCTTATTCAGGAATGGCAGTCCGCCTCACCCGAACGTCGAGCGGCCAACGTGGGATGGACTGGGGAGCCTGCTTTCGTGCAGGAAATATCAGATGCCATGGAGCAGGATATGCGCTGGTCGTCCATTTCTTCACTGGTATTCGCGGCGCTTATTTTTTTCCTCGCTCACCGTCGCCTTCGTCCGTTGGGGGTCTTGCTTTTCTATGTTGGTTGTAGCTTTGCCATCGCGCTTGGCCTGACGGCGCTTATTTTCCCTGGTCTTTCGATCATCAGCGTCGGCTTTGCCGCCATCCTGGCGGGCCTGACGGTCGATTACGGATTCATTCTGTATCAACGGCGTATTGAGCACAGCGGAACCTTGCAGCAACTCCGCGCCGCCACATCGCCAGGCATCTTGGCCAGTGCGGTAACCACGGCCGCTGCATTTCTAAGCCTGAACCTTTCGGGCCTTCCCGGTATTGCTCAACTCGGCACGACCGTTGCCATCGGGGTGCTCGCTGGCGCGTTTCTCATGATTGTATTCTATGCGAGGAATCTCCATAAAATGTGGCTTCCTGCCCCGGGTCCGACGCGTCCCTTGCCTCGTCATCTACTCCTCGCGGGAAAAACCTGCGCGCTGCTTGTTCTTCTTACAGCCGCTTGTACACTCGTTTTCCTGGGCTTTCCCCGTTGGACGGCCGATACGAATTCCATGCGACCCCGTGAGAGTGTGGCGTATCCCACGCTGGACAGGCTTGGGCTTGCGCTGGGCAATAACCACGCAGTCCTGAATGTGGTTGTTGCAGGGCCAACGAAATCGATCGTTTCGGAGAAACTGGCCCTCGCTCGGACATCCCTCGGCCAAGCGCTCGAGGCCGACGTGATCTTGAGCTTTGAATTACCCGATTTGTTGTGGCCGCGTGAGGATGTTTTAAAATCCAACCTCGCTTCGGCATCCGCTACGATATCTGAAAAACAGCCTCTCTGCGAGTTGCTCACGGACGCCGGTTTTTCGGAAAGTGGCACATTTCTCACCGGCGGCATTCTTGATCAATGGCAGGCGTGGCAGACCTCCAGCACATCTCCCCTGCCAGAGAATGCCGCTTTTCACTGGATCGCGAGACGCACGATGAGTCTGGGCGGACCGGAGTTCGCCGCGTGTGGAGTGGCTATCGAGTCCGGCACAGACCCCATTGCCGTCGCTGGCCTCATCGACAAACTGGCAGCCGATGGAGTATATATGACAGGGTGGCACAAGCTCGGCGAAGCCCTCTCGCAGCATGCCCTCGGCCACGGTCTGCTGGCTGGCGTCGCTTTTCTTGCCGTGCTTTCCACAGCTTTATTCCTCTCGCTTCGCAATCTGCGCGACACCCTGCTTGTTCTTGGCATCACTGCTCTTAGTCTCTTCGCTATGACAGGCCTGATGCGGCTTTTTTCGCTGGATTGGAATTTCATGAACCTCTGCTCCGTGACTCTCACCATTGGTGCCGGAGTGGATTATAGCATCCACATGATATTCGCCCTCCGGCAAAACAACGGCAATGCGGCCGCAGCCTTCCGGGATGTTGGAAAAGCCCTCACTCTTTGCGCGGCCACGACTGTCGCAGGCTTCGGCTCCCTCGCTACCGCCCAGACTGTCGGATTGGCATCCCTTGGCATCAACTGCGCGCTGGGGGTAGCTATGAACGCTCTGTTCGCCTTGTTTCTGCTCCCGATAGCATGGCGCGCGCATCAGAGACCCTGATGGAACTTCCCGATCCAGCAGATTTTTTTTGAGCGCTGAACCCCACCCTGATTGGCAATGAATTGCTCGAGGCGCTTTACAAGCTGGCGCAGGCTGCTACATTGATCCACTCAACAGCGGGGCGTAGCTTAGCTTGGTAGAGCGCCTGGTTTGGGACCAGGAGGTCGGAGGTTCGAATCCTCTCGCCCCGATTTTTTGTGACATCATGCCGTTAAAGACGATTCCACTCTTCTTGGAATCACCATTTTTGCCATTCAGCGGAACCTGCGGTTTGCAGGCAAAAAATGAGTTACGGGAGGCCCGTATTATTCCGGCAGCAAGAGCTTGGCGACACGCCGGAGCTGCGGGGCGGGGTCCATTTTGGCGCGGAGTGGGGTAACTTTCACGGAGTCGCCATCGGATTCCAGCAGCCACGAAAAAATGGGGACAGGTGGATTCGTTTCCGAAAGAGGGCCGTCGGCAGGACGCAATTCGCCGAAACGCCAGTCGCTGACCACCCAGCCTCGATCGGTTTTTCTCACGCTGAAAAATCCATCCGAGAACCACTCGAGGCGGCGGGCTGGACGAGATCCGGAGATCGGGGCGAGGGCCTCGTGGTTTTTCGGGATGAAATCGAATAATGGCTTCTCGTTGGGTTTCAGAAGGGAGTGGTAGGTGATGACGAAGTCCTTCTCGCGCTCTGCGACGCCGCGCCAAAGAATCGTGTTGAACGGGGTCGGGGTAGATATGAAGCGGCGTGCTTCGATGCCGGCTGCGGTGAGATTTTCGCGCATGCGGGATTCGGCTGCGGATTTCGCCCCAAGGCTCCAGGCGGCGTAGAGCGAGGCAAGGACGACTCCAGCGGTGTTCGCCCACACACGCAAGCGGGGGTGGCTTTTTGCAAACGATGCGATGGCCACTCCAAGCAGGAGCGGCGCAGTGAAAAGGGGATCGACAATGAAGAGATTGTTCCAGCCGGCGCGGAAATCGCTGAATGGCTTGAAGACCATCGTTCCGTAGATGGTGAAAACATCAATCAGCACATGGGTAAAAAAAATTGCGAAAACGGTGAGCGCCGCTCTCAGGGTGGTGACGCCTCCCTTATGGAGATGCGCAATCAACCAGCCGAAAAATGGTGAGGCGATGGCTATGACCAAAAGCGAATGTGACCATCCACGATGCCATTCGAGCTGCTGGATATGATCGAGCCAAGGGTTGATGACGAGGTCGAAATCGGGAAGGGTTCCGAGCGAAACACCCCACACGATAGCCTTGTTGCCGAGGCGCCTTCCCATGCCGGCCTGGGCGACTGCGGCACCAAGGGCGGCTTGGGTGATCGAATCCACGGCAGCGGAATACGGCTGGTGCCTGAAAAGCTACTCCAGCGTGTCGTCCAACGCGGCGAGTAAGGTTGCGATCGATTCGCTGGTTTCGTCGCCCATGTTGGAAATGCGAAAGGTTTTTCCTTTGAGCTTACCGTAGCCGCCATCGATGACGAAGCGGTGCTTCTCGCGGAGGCGCTTGATCCAGGACGCGACATCGATGTCGCGATTGTTCTTCACACAGGTGAGCGAGAGCGAGCGGCGGCCTTCGGGGGCAAAAAATTCGAAGCCGCGAGCCTTCACCCACTCATGAACCTGGGCGTTGAGCGCGGCGTGGCGTGCGTGGCGGGCCTCGATGCCTTCGCTGAAAATATCATCCAGCTTCGACTCGAGCGCATAGATTAGCGAAATCGCTGGCGTGCTGGGTGTCATGTCCTGCTCTTGGTTTTTGGCGAATTCCACGAAGTCGAAATAGTATCCACGGTCCTTGATCGACTCGGCGCGTTTCATCGCACGCTCGGAGACGGCAAAGAGCGCCAGGCCGGGCGGCATGGCCAGCGCCTTCTGGCTGCCGGTGAGCAGCACGTCGATGCCGAGTTCATCCATCGGAATCGGCTGCGTGGAAAAAGACGAGACGCTGTCGACAATGAACATCACCTCCGGGAACTCGCGTAGCACCGCTGCAATCTCGGGAAGCGCGTTGCGCACGCCACAGGAGGTTTCGTTGTGAATCAGTGTGAAAGTATCAAATCCACCCTCGGAGAGCTTCGCTCGTATCATGTCCGGCTCGATGGACTGACCCCACTCAACTTGGAGAGCTGCTGCTTCTTTTCCGCAGCGCTGGCTGACATCAAACCACTTGTCGGAAAACGCACCGCACATGCCGTTGAGGACTTTTTTTGCCGTGAGATTCCGGATCGCGCCCTCCATGACGCCCCAAGCCGAGGAAGTGGAGAGAAAGACAGGTCGCTGGGTGCCGAAGAGGGTCTGCAGGCGGGGTTGGATTCCACCGTAGAGTTTTTTAAATTCCGAGCCGCGGTGGCCGATCATCGGTGTGCACATGGCGCGGAAGGTTTTTTCGGAAACTTCGATCGGACCTGGAATGAAGAGCTTGATGTGTGACATGGCGAGAATATAGAGCGCCCATGTTACGTCTGACGGAAGGCGGATGACGAAGAAATTTTGCAATCCGGCAAGCCTGACGCCAAGATTCACCCCGACCCAATGGCCGCAAAAAAAACCTCATCAGCGATTCACTTTATAAGCGGTTCGGACGATGCCGCTGTAAAGAAAGCCGCCTCCGAACTCGCTGCCAAGCTTGCTCCCGGTGCCGATGCGTTTGGTTTGGAGATCATCGACGGCGCGGTGGAGACGGTGGATGCTGCCATTGCTCGCACGCGCGAGACGATGCAATCACTCGCCACGATGCCATTTCTTGGGGGCACGAAGCTTGTGTGGCTGAAGAGTGCGGCCTTCCTGGCTGACAGCGTGGCGGGGCGCTCTGAAAATGTCATCACTGTCGTCGAGCAGCTTTGTGACCTTCTGGATGAAGGCCTGCCTGACGGGGTTGCTTTTCTTCTGAGCGCGCCGTCCGCAGACAAGCGACGCTCGTCCTACAAGCGTCTTTCCAAAGCCGGAAGCACGGTCATCCACGACAAACCCTCGCTGGGATTCGGTGCGGGCGAGGAGGAAATTATCAACTGGACGATGCAGCAAGTGCGGGCGCGCGGTTTGAAAATTTCGGCAGATGCCATCGAGGTGCTTGCCGCGCGTGTGGGGCTAGATTCCTCGCAGCTCCACAGCGAACTCGACAAAATCGAGACCGCCTTCGGGGCAGGCCATCCCATTGGCGAGCGCGATGTGCGCGACCTCGTGCCTGCGACCCGCGAGAGTGGCGTCTTCGACATCGGCAATGCCATCTCCACGCGCAACCTCCCGCTGGCCTTGGAAACGCTCGGGCAGCTTTTTTACCAGGGTGAAAAAGGCGTCGGCATCCTGCTGGCCTCCATCGTCCCGACCGTCCGAAATCTCCTCCTTGCTAAAAGCCTGCTCATCCGCCACAAGCTGCGCCCGCCAGCCGAGGCGAATTATTTCGGCAGCACACTGGCCAAACTCCCGCCCGAGGAAACGGATTTTCTCCCTCGCAAAAAGGATGGCACCCTTAATGCCTACGGCCTAGGTATCGCTGCCAAAAACTCCGTTCACTACTCGCTCGAAGAGCTCCAGCGCGCCTTCCACGCCTGTGCCGATGCCAATCTCCAACTCATCACCAGCCAAGTCGCTGAGGACGTCGTTCTCACACGCCTCCTCATCGGCTTCATGGGCAGGATGGACGCGTTCACTGCTTCGGAGGTATGACTATGCGGGCGAAGAAACTCGATGTCTCCCTGACGCGCCCCATTATCAGCTCCATGGCAGGGCTTGCCTTAAAAAATATCCGGACTTTAATAAATTACTCTTGGAAAAATTTTTATAAATGTATTGCACGCCCAATGCCTACGTAGAACACACCCGCCCTCGGGCGCAGTCGGTGCCGCCTTGCGCTCGACAAGCAACGGTTTCAAAGGCTTTTGGCGGCTATTTTTTAACTTGGCCCGCGAGGCAGGCACCCTTCTCTTAGAATATGCCCTAAACCCGAATACAGCAGAATTAACCACAGAGCGCACAGAGAACACAGAGGATGACCTGTTTATGATGCGATGGGTTTGAAATGATTTGTGGGATATCAAACAAAAGCCAAAGCCTTTCCTGTAAATTCTCTCTATCCTGCACTCCTGTCTAAAAATCCGTTTTCGGGCTAAATACTTATAGAAGAGATTGGTATAATCACACTTCTGTAATATGGCTTATCTGTCTCCAAAGGAAATTCCGACCGATCTGGCGGCTGCAACCGTTTCAGAATTCGCGTCCACCGTGCGTAGTGTGCCTACAGCTTTGACTATGGGCACACCCCCAACGTGATATTGCAGGTAGCTGACCATCTGTCCAAATTTCCTCTCCTCGATCAGGCGCACGGCCCCGACACCGAAGCGGGTAGCCAATATCCGATCCAGTGCGCTGGGCGTACCACCCCGTTGGAGGTGCCCCAGCGCGACGGACCGCGCTTCCTGACCAGTCAACATTTCGAGTTGTTCGGCCAGGCGCTCGCCAATGCCGCCCAAGCGGACTTCACCTTTGGCGCGAAGTTTCGCCTTCTTGGTGCTGAGTTCCTTTCCCGATTCCTTGGCACCTTCGGCAACCACGATCATCGTACTTCCAAATCCATCTTGGATACGGTTTTTTATCAAGTGCGCCAATTTATCCACTTTGAAGGGGATCTCTGGCAAAAGAATCACATCCGCGCCGCCACCAAGCCCACCGTGAAGGGCGATCCAGCCCGCATGGCGTCCCATTACTTCCACCACCATCAGACGCTTGTGGCTGCGTGCGGTCGTGTGCAGCCGATCCAGTGCATCGACCACCACAGCCACCGCGGAGTCGAATCCGAAGGTCATAGCAGTGGCATTCAGATCGTTATCGATCGTTTTCGGCACGCCGACCACGGGGATGCCCGCTTTTTGGAGTTGGAGCGCAGTGCTCAGTGATCCATCGCCGCCGATGCAGACGAGTGCATCCAAGCCAAGGCCTTCAAATGTTTCACGTGCCTCGGAGAGAATGGCTTTCGGAATTGTCGCCTTGTTTCCAGCACCCACTTTGGCCACGAATCGACCGCGATTGGTCGTGCCAAGAATCGTGCCACCCATCGGCATGATGCTGTCCACACCGTTGGGATCAAGCTTTCTGTAGCGCACAGGCGTGATCATGCCTTCATATCCGTCAGCAAATCCGATCACCTCCCAGTCACGCTCCGCAGCCGCCCGCACGACGCCGCGAATGACTGCATTCAACCCGGGGCAATCCCCGCCACTTGTCAGAACTCCGATTTTTTTGATGGGCTTGTTTTTCATCAACCCGCCCTGAAGCAAAATCAATGCCAACCTATCAAATGCGGCGAATCCAGCTGTAGGGAATGGCTCCGTGCGAGAGCATCCAATCGTTGAATTTCTTCAGCGGCCAGCCTGCTTGTACGACGAAGTGGTGGTAAAGTTTTTCGACCTCCAGACGACCCAGGAGATAGCTCATCGGAACCGTTGGGCTTGATGTATACCAGTTCACATCTGCGGCCGCGCGGGCGGCAGTGAAGCCCACGCCGCTTTGGAGCCGCTTCGACGCCGCCGCATGGCTGAGCGCGCCATCGTGCAAACCGCAATCGATCACGATGCGGTGCGCGCGCCAGAGGGCATCGTGCAGCTGGATCAATTCGGCGCCGGGTATGTCCACCAGACCATGCTCCACGGCGAGCTTCTCGCACCACATCGTCCAGCCTTCATAGAAAATGGAGTGTGCGAAAAGGCGGCGCAGGCGGCTGGCGTGCTGAAACTGAACGACAAATTGCAAGTGATGTCCGGGATAGGCCTCGTGGACCGTGGTGAGTTCCAAGCCGTGGTGCTGACGGATTTCCGCGAGTTTTTTCTCCGGATTCTCTTGGTCCAGACTCAGATCGTTCACCCAGAAAATGCCGGTTTGGTCGCGTGAGAACGGCTCCGGCGCGCTGTAAGCGGCTGTGGGAAATTGATGCTTTAGAAAAGGCGGCACAGGCAGAACCTTCAGGGTGTCACCCTTTGGAACTGTGACGAGGCCGAGCTTCCCCAAGCGGGCTTTGATGTCTGATGTGGCCTGGCGGTAAACGTCGAGCAGAGGGAGCTCGGGGGTCCATCCGGCAGCAGCGCGATCCATAATCTCGCGGGCGGTTTTTCGCCCGTGACGACGGGCCGCACGTTCGAGGAGGAATTCATGGCGCTGGATCTGGTATTCTCCCAGTGCGCGGGCCTCGGGAAGCGAGAGATCGAGACCGAGTTGCTCGCGGATGACAAATTCGAACCGCTCGCGCCCGATGGAGAAGCCCCCCTTGGGCCCAGACTTTTTCTGATCTATGCCGGCGGCGTATTCCTCGAACGCCTTCGCGGCAGCTTTCAGACTCGAGACGAGGGCCTTGGGTTTGCTGGAAAGGCTGCAAAGTTCCGCCTCCAAGCCGCGCAGAAACTCGACAGCTCCAGCGCAGGATTGGACGCCGAGCGAGGTCCAAAGCGGATCGGGTGCTTCGATACACTCGAGGCCGGCACGCAGGTAGGCGGGGATTTTTTTTAGGCGGGATTCAATGGCGGGCAGTGCCTTGCCCAGCTTGCCGGAGTTCCTCACCACGAGTTCGAAAATCGCGTCGATCGCGGCATTCGAGTGCGTCTGAGGATTTGTGCGCCAACGGAGGAGATCGCGTTCGGAGAGCAAATCCATGCGAAGCCTCGCAAGAAGCCCACGCCGGTCGAGCCAGTCGTCTCCATGAAAAGCCGCTTCGGGCAAAGCCTCCACCGCAGCCAGTGTTCGTTCAATAAGGGCGATATATTTTCGGTGGATCTCCGGCGTGTTACGGCTCAGCAGGGAATCGTATTGGTGAAACCCAAGCTTGCTGGCCTGCTCAGGAAAAAGCTCGCACGATTCCTCAAGCCACAGCTTGGCGAGGGATGCGAAGTTGGCGCGGATTTTAGTCTCTGCAGGATCGGATGGCGTGGGCATGGTCTTCAATCGGATTTGCGGTTTGAAAAGTAGCGTTTGGATTCAGCGGCGATCACCCCGCTCAACAAGAGCACTGCAACGAGGTTGGGAATCGCCATGAGGCCGTTCATCATATCCGAGAAATTCCACACAGCGTCACTTTTCCAGACACAGCCGATGAAGACTGCCGCGACCCAAAGCCAGCGATAGGGAGTGATAGCCTTCACCCCAGCGAGGTATTCCACAGCCTTCTCGCCGTAGTAAGACCAGCCGAGAATCGTGGAGAAAACAAAGGTCAGCAGACCACCAACAAGAATGATGTCGCCAAAAATTCCAACCTTGTGGAAAGCGGCATCGCACAGGGCGGCTTTAGTGAGACCCCCGGTCTGCCAATCCCCAGAAGATACAATCACGAGGCCGGTGAGGGCGCAGACGACGACCGTGTCCCAGAATGTGCCGGTGCTGGAGACAAGGGCTTGGCGCACCGGATCGCGTGTACGCGCGGCGGCGGCTACGATCGGCGCGCTGCCGAGCCCGGATTCGTTCGAGAAAAGCCCGCGAGCTATTCCAAAGCGCATGGCTTCGGCTATGCCCGCGCCGACAAACCCACCGATCGCCGCTTGGCCTGTGAATGCGCTGGTGACGATGAGATGTAGCGCGCCGCCCAGTTTGTCCCAGTTCAAAACGAGCATGATGGCGCACCCGAGGATGTAAAATCCCGCCATAAATGGAACGAGGATGGCGCAGAATTTTGAAATCGAACTAATGCCTCCGAGGATGACGGCAGCCGTTGTCAAAGTAAGTAAAATGCCGACGACGATTTTCAAATTCGCGTCCGAAACCGCAAACGGGAGCAGGTCTTTTTTGGCCACGATCATGTCTGCAATGGCGTTTGATTGAACCATGTTTCCGATGCCAAACGCGGCGATGGCCGTGAAGATCGCAAACAAAACCCCCGCCCAGCGGGCGTTGAGACCTTTTTCCAACACATACATCGGGCCGCCGGACATCTGGCCGCGATCGTTGGTGACGCGGTATTTCACCGAGAGCAAGGCCTCCGCATACTTTGTGGCGATGCCAAAGACGCCAGTGAGCCACATCCAGAGCACCGCGCCGGGGCCACCCAGGAGAACCGCGCCAGCCACGCCGTAGATATTTCCAGTGCCAATCGTCGCCGCAAGCGCGGTCACCAACGCGCCAAATTGGCTGATATCCCCCCGCGAGCCAGGCTCCTTGCTCACGGACAGCTTGATGGCGTGTCCGAGATGTCGCTGCATGAATCCCGTGCGAATGGTCAGGAAGAGGTGCGTGCCAAAGAGAAGAGCGATAAACCATGGCCCCCAGACTAATGAGGCCGCCTGTTCTGTGAGTTTGTTGAGAGTCTCCATTAGAGCCATCAAAATCCCGCCACGCACGCGCTGCAAGGAATCAAATCGCTCATCCTTACTGCGCGCCTACGCTCCCCTCACCATCTGGACGATTTCCTCTCGCGCCTGCAGGAACTCCAATCAAGAAAGTTTTCCGATGCGGATGCCGATCAAAACGCGCCGCATCCATACGGTGAACCACCCGGCTCACGTTAGCTGCGTTTTTCATATTTTTGGAAATAAACGGTGGTTTTCAGGGATGGGATTTATCCCGAATAAAGCAGAATTAACCACAGAGCGCACAGAGAACACAGAGAATGATCTGTTTATGATGCGATGGGTTTGAAATGATTTGTGCGATATCAAACAAAAACCAAAGCCTTTCCTGTCAATTCTCTCCATCCTGCCCTCCTTTCTAAAAATCCGTTTTCGGGTTTATTGGAGGAAAGTACCGTCATTTTGCCCTAGATGCCGGGACAGGAAGTCATCGATCTCATCAAGCCTTTCCGGCAGGATGAATTCTGCCGTGCCGTGTCCCGCGCCGGGGATGACTTGGAGCCTACTATCAACGCCAGCATCCCGGAGGGCCGTGTGCAGTCTCAGGCTTTGGACCAGCGGAACAATGTTGTCCCGGTCGCCATGAACGTTGAAAAACGGAGCGCTATGGCCATGCACATAATGAAGCGGGCAGGCGCTGCGGGCCTTTTCTAGGTTTTGTGAGAACGGTCCGCCAAGGAGCCGGTAAAGCGGTGATTCCGGGGAATCCACCGAGGGTGAATACGGTGCGCCCCAATCAAAAAAATCAACCGGGCCGAACCAGTTGACCACGCATTGCACTTCACTCGATTGATCGAGATGGTCGCCCGCGTCAAACTCACGAATCCGGCCAGCGACGCCCATGAGCGCAGCCAGGTGTCCTCCGGCAGATGCCCCCCAAACGCCTATCCGGGCAGGATCAATCCCGTATTCGTCGGCATGGGCGCGCAGCCAGCGCACAGCGGACTTACAATCCTGCAGCTGACCCGGAAAAGCCGCCTCATCGCTTAGTCGATAGCCGATACTGGCGACGACATAGCCTCTCTCCGCAAATTCCCGCACCGGACAGGGATATTTGTCGCCGCATTCCCACGCCCCGCCATGGATCCACAGAATCGCGGGCAAAACACCATGGGCCTGATCAGGAAGGTAAAGATCCAGAGCCTGCCTCACGCTACCCTTCGATAGATAAGGAATGTCATGAATAGATCTCATTTTAAAGAAACTTGAAACTTGGGGTTCGGGTTCATTTTCCTTCGTTTTTACCACAAAAAACTGCCACAGCTCTCTTGGCACCTTCGCCTCCAGACGCGCCGCATCCATTCGGTGAACCACCCGGCTCACGTTGGCTGCATTTTTCATTCCCAGATGCTCCGCAATCCATGTTTGCGAAACCGTCGTCTTTCTCCAAAGCAATCCAGCCAAGAGCACCTTGCGCGGCTCTGTGCACCGATGCGCGGCCAATTCCTCTTTACTGAAGCCCCCCGCCCGCAACCCCTCATCCAACAACTCCAACGCTTTTTGCTGCCCATGGGCCTGTCGTTCCGGGCTCGCATCGTAGCTACGCGCCTTGAGGTTTCGCCCGATCGCCGCCTCGCCAACCTTCATCAACTTCTCGGCGAATCCCTGTTTTCCCCAATACCAACCCCTTAGCAAGTGACTCCCCCGCTTGTCGGCATCCGCATCCAGAGCCACCCATCCGCTCTGCTCACGCTCCTCCGCCGCGCGTTTGTCCAAGCGCTCAACCAATTTTTTGCGTCCCTCCACCGTATCCTCCACGCCCATCGCCGCCAGTCCCTGCTCGGCCGCCAACCACTTCGCCCTCTGATGCGGCATCAAGGCATACCCGCCAGCTAGACTGCTCCACGGATAATCTAAAACACTCTGCCCCTGTTTCACATCCACGAGTCCGGCACGGCAAGGATTCAAGTGAATGTAATCCCACAGCGTTTCGTAGTAATAGGCACTCTCTCCATCGACCACCACCGCCTTGTAGCGATCACCAAATAAACGCCCCCACTGGCGATGCCTCACATTAAACCGCCGCGTCACCGTGTTTTGCAGCCACTTCATCCCCTCGACCAGATTCGCCTCGGGCGTCTGGATAAAAAGGTGGTAATGGTTATCCATCAATACCCAAGCATGCACCTTCCAGCCTGTCTTTCCACACGCATCAGCCACACATTGCAAAAAAAATCGCCGATCCTGTTCATCCAAAAAAATCGCCGATCTCCGATTCCCCCAAGCCATCACATGGTAAAAAGCCCCGTCAAATTCCAGTCGAATACTTCGCGCCATGTCGCAAATCCATCAAACGGACGCAGACGGCGCAACCTCAAAATGAAAGCGAATGAACCCTGACCCCTAGTTCTGACCCCTAGTTTACTTGAAGGCTAAAAGCGCGGACTTCGCACTTGCGAGAATACACATTTTCCCATAAATATGGGTAATGAAAACAACAATAGAGCTTCCTGACGAACTTTTCCAACGCGCCAAGGTCATGGCGGCGGAGCGTAGCACCACGCTTAAGGACATCATGGTTCAAGCTTTAAAACTGTGGTTTCGCACTCCAGCGGAAGACGAGGAAAAAAACCGCCAAGCGACCGTGAAGCGTTTACTCCAAGCGATGAGGGCGTCCAACACAGAACCCATGATCCCTCTCAAGCGGGAGGAAATCTATGATCGCTGAGATCTTCCTGGACGCGAATGTGCTGCTCTACGCCAGTTCCAACGCGGCGGAGGACAAAGCCAAAAGAGAGCGAGCCCAAGCGTTGATGATCGCGGCTCCCTTTGCGTTGTCCGCCCAAGTCTTGCAGGAATACATCGCTAATGCGCTGAGGAAGAAACAACTAGGGATCAGCGAAACAAACATCCACGCCATGCTGGAACTCGCGGCTACAGCGACGGTCCTGCCCGTCTCCCTTGAGTTGATTCTCGCCTCCGTGCAAATCCGTCGCAAGTTTCAAGTCTCGCATTGGGACGCCACGATCATTGCAGCCGCTGTGGAACTGGGTTGCACTACTCTTTATTCCGAAGACCTCAACCACGGCCAGAGTTACGACGGAGTCCGAGTGGTGAATCCATTTCTGGGCTGAAAGCCGATAAACCCGAATACAGGAGAATTAACCACAGAGCGCACAGAGAACACAGAGGATGATCTGTTTATGATGCGATGGGTTTGAAATGATTTGTGCGATATCAAACAAAAGCCAAACCCTTTCCTGTAAATTCTCTCCATCCTGCCCTCCTGTCTAAAAATCCGTTTTCGGAATAAAATTGCGGCATAATCTCCGCGGCGCTCCCACCACATCGCCTGCGGAGCAAGCCTCTCACAGGGACACCAAGGCACAGAGAAAATTCCTCGAACGGAACGCCGACATCCTCGTCGGCATCAGCAACTCATAGCAATAAAACCACGCCAACTCCGCCAAACCCAGCGCGTCAAAATGCGGGGCCAATTCGTGCTGTCGCCGGATTCAAAGGCATGCTTGATGCGATTAAATGTCAATAATTTAAGCCTGACTCATCTCACATCTCACTCTCAATTAGAAACTTTCAGTCAGCCTAACCGATTTTACAGAAAAAATGTTGCTTGCCCTGCAGAAGAAGTCACTATATTTAAATCTGAAAAACGAAATTGGTCGAAATAACTTCCAAGAACCATGAAATCAATGGTCAGCACAATCGCACACGGAATATTCGCCCTCATCTCGCCCGTCAGCGCGCAAAGCAAAACAGGGGCGAAGGACATCGTCGAAACAGATGTCACCGCCGATCCGGAGCCGGCCGCTTGGCCGGAGGGTGCGCCGGAGCCTGGACCAGCGATACGCTTGGTCGGAGACGCGACCGTCAAGCCGAAATTGGCGGACGGGAAGTTCCAGCTGGCCGAGGCGGACGTGGGGATTGAAGCTCCGTTGCCCGAGATGATCGAGCTGAAGACGTATCCTGCCGTGCGCCGCGCGGAGTTCAGCGGCACGGGAGCGAGCGACATGGGGATGATAAAGAGTTTCTTTCCGCTGTTCCACCACATCAAGAAACAGGAGATCGAGATGACTAGTCCGGTGGAGATGGAATACCGGCGCGGCGGCGACGACAAGCTGCTCAACGAAGTCCCGCTGGCGGAGGCGACTGGACGGTGAGCTGCCTGTACCGCAAGCTGGGCCCAAGGCAGGCAGGCACCTCTTAATCGCGAGAGAAAAACCGGATCCAACAACAACAACGCAGCCAAACGAAAATGACCTCACCTTCCATACCTGGGAAACCAAAACCGAAGTCATCCTGGATATTTATCCTTGGGGCGCTTGTGATAGTGCTTGCAATTGCCATTACGGTGTTAGCCATCACGTGGCCTGGCAGCGATAATGGAAAGCCCTCTGCCGACGCCGCGTCTGGGAAGGCTGAAGCGCCGCAAGCCTCCAAAGCCCGCACCACATCCGGGGCGGAACTCACATTGGGGGCGAAGCCCGGCACCCCGGAAAAATCTCGAAATCGCGAGCCCCGCCCCACCGAGGCGGAGTTGCCAGACGACCCCAGCCAAATCAGAGAACTCACGCCGGAACAGGCAAAACTCCTGCTCGCGAAGTTCAAGGAAAAGGTTCTGTCCCTTGACGGCCTGACCACACTCGACTCCGACACGGCCCAAGTGCTCGCGAAGTTCTCGCAGCGCGGGCTGTCCCTCAACGGCCTGACCACGCTCGACGCCGGTACGGCCCAGGCGCTCGCGGAGTCAAAGGTGAGTGATCTGTCCCTCAACGGCCTGACCGCGCTCGACGCAGATACCGCTCAGGCGCTCGCGGAGTTCAAAGGGTATGCTCTGAATCTAGACGGCCTGATCACGCTCGATGCCGACACGGCCAAGGCGCTCGCGGAGTCAAAGGAGCGTGATCTGTCCCTCAACGGCCTGACCACGCTCGACGCCGGTACGGCCCAGGCGCTCGCGGTGTTAAAGGGGCGTGCGCTGTC
>JBIJCR010000186.1:0-10865 GCA_044344595.1 Terrimicrobiaceae bacterium | reverse complement strand
CCGCAGGCCCAACCAATTCCAAGTTCCAGCCAGAAAGCCCTGACTCGCAGGCCATGCTAAAAGCCTCAATTAGCAATGAGATTCCCTTCTCCGGATGCATTCTTCCGCAGTAAAGGATCTTATTTTCTCTTTCGTTCTGACTCATCGTTGAGGGTTGATATGGCAGGGGATTGGGTATTGTCCGAATCCGAAGCCTTAGCTCTGGCGCCTCTTGCGTGATTGCACTTTCGACTGCACTGGAGTTAGCGCGCAGGCAGGCAGCTTGTCTATAGAGCCTCATCTGTCCCTTTGGCATTCGTTGAACATCCACAACTATCTGTCCAAGTTCTTTCTGACGACGTCTGGCTAGAACTGGCATCCAGAAAGTATTCGTAATGAGAATTTCGGCTGATGGCAGTAACTGCATGGCTTGCCATGAGTAGAGTAGATCTAGTGCTTTCAGAAGTAGTGTATTTGATGGCGTATCATGACCGCCTATACGACGGTGCAGCACACCTTCAATGATCTCTTCGCTAGGCAGCCCAGGAAACTTCCGTGAGATGTGACATACACTGTGTCCTTTAAGGCTAAACTGCTTTCCTAACTCGAACCATAACTTTTCCACCGCTCCGCCTCGCAGTGGAGGGACAGGAAGAAATGCTCCTTGCAGGATGGTGATTCGCATTTAACCGTGCTTTCTGCTTAGGCGTGTAATTGGGACTGTATAGTCTTGCTGCCTTTGATTATTGGCACTAGATTCTTTGCCACTGAGGCAAAATCGAAGCGCTCTTTGAATAGTCTGTGACCTCGCTTTCCCATCTCTTCTTGCTCAAGGCTTGGCATGTTCAACCATTCCATCAGTGCTGCCTGGGTTCCTGTAAGCGTGTCGGCATGAACTAAACCTGCACGCGCACTGGCGACTTCGCTCGCGATATTGACCGGATTTGCAAGGGTGACTGCCAGCCCGCAAGCCAATGCTTCCGCAACCACGATGCCAAAGTTTTCCTGATGGGATGGCAGACAGAAGAGTTCCGCTGCGTGATATGCACCCCATTTGAGATCTCCACTGAGCATCCCGGTCCAGCAGACTCTCTTTTCAATTCCTAGTTCTTCTGTTCTTTTCATTAACAGAGATTTCCAGCCTGTTTGGTCTGGTCCGGCAATAACTAGGTGCAGTCGTGAATCATGCTGGGATACTGAGTTAAACGCTTCAATTAGAAGGTCAACGCCTTTTTTAGGGTGAATCCGGCTGAGGAACAGCAGGATTCTCTTTCCACGCAATCTTGGGTAGTGACTGAGAAACAGCTCTCTTTGATGTTGAGCATCACCTGGTGGTGCTGATGTGCCATAACCAACTACCATCTCATTCGCTTTGTACAACCAGAAAGACTCTCTCGCCAGCAACCTCTCCTGTTCAGTGGTGAACAGTACTCCTTTGGCATCGCGCAGAACCCTGAAGTCTGCCCAGGGCCAGTAAGCCCACTTCTTAAGATGTTTCAAGGGATAGGTGTGTTTGAACCACGGGTCGAGCATTCCATGCGGATAAACGTAGTAGGGTATTTCAGAGTTTCGAAGAGCCCGCCAACCCGCGAGAGCGTGATATTGCCACAGGCCATGGATGATCACTGCGTTGTGATCGCGTGCCAGTTCCTGAATGCGGCTAGGTAGTCCTCTCCTGTAGCCGTAACCACTGGCTACCGGACCCAGGCCTACCGCCTCGAATTCCTGATCCTGTAGCCATTCAGCATCTGGAGCGTCAAGACAGGCCACGGTGGTGGTGATCCCCAGAGCTTTCAGGTGTGGGGTGACTTGACGCACACCTTCCATCGGCCCCCCGCAGGTTGGATCAAGGGATCTGATCAGGCGAAGGATCTTCAAGACGGTATTGCCGCTTCGCTAGAAGGTCCCGGGTTGCATGCCGCAAGGCAGAGTCCGCCGCTTAACACAACGAACCCGAGCCCAGTAGGCTGGGAGATCTGCCCCACAAGGATATCGAGAAAGGCTGCTCCGGCGATGATCATGGGCAATCGGTTGCCTCGGCGAGCTGCCTTCAGCGCAATCTGCATGATCCAAATTGCAAGACATGTCCGCCACAATAGAAATGCAAGGCCTAGGGGTAGACCGAGCTCTCCGAGACTTGCATCCCATGCCCCCTCTCCTACCAGGAAAGTGAGTGCGCCTGTGAGTCGTTGTGCACCTACGTTTGTACCTGCCCCGATGCCATAACCAGTAAAGGAAACTTTATCCAGTCTGCTCAGAGGCCGTGTAAATTCCCCCAGCACCCGACTTTCAAACTGATCTGCCGCGATGTTCACGTCGCCAACCGCCTCTCGGTCCGCCTTTGCGGCCGATTCCCACCTGGCTATGAATGCACCACTCGTTTCTTGAAATGCAGGCACCATTGTTGCCAATCCGATCGCAACCATAACGGCAAGTATTCCTGATACCAAGCGTCCAGCAGGTGCGCGAGACTGAATCAGCGCGACGATTGTTGCACCAACTACCACGAGGTAACCGGCTAGGAGATCCCGGCTGATTGAAACCGGAAGCGCCACCATGAGAGCTATCCCTGCACCAACACAGAAGATGCGTCCGCGGTTCCGGAGAGAGATGCTGTATAACACCCCAAACAATGAAGCGGCTGCCAATGCAAAGAATGACGCTACTCCCGTAATAAATGTAAAGGTTCCAGGGGGGCGGAAACGACCTCCTGCGCCGTCGAATACGGATGTTCCCACCCCACCTGGGCCAACATTTAGAATATGCGTTTCAGGCAAGCTTGATTGTGCAGCTATCAATACCGTCATTGGGATGCTTAGCCAAAGCATGATCCACGCCAGCTTGACTACATCATCACGGTTGAATACGGCGGCATAGACGAAGATCATCGGCAGCTGGAGAATCAGAATCCGCCCGCCGTACAGTGCTGTTGGAATATCTCCGTGACCGATTGTGAGTGCCAGTAACACTGCTATGACCCCAATCCAGAACAAAGGCTGTATCCACCCGCGCCATGGCCGGCGATTGACGATTGGCCAGGCTTGCATCAGCGCTACTAAAGCAACTGGATCTCGCACGAGCAGCAACGGTTCTGATAGCCCAGGCAGGAACCAGCGCCGCAGTGCTCCCTCAAAAATTAGTAGCCAGAAGTACAGCCAAAGCAGTTGACGGAGCCTACTGAGCTGTTTTGGCGTCATGCGGCATTACTCCCGGCATTGATGTGTTCTCCCACGGCCACCCGCAGCTCTGCTTCATAGCTTTGCCAGCTCAGCTCTGCAGCGCGATGAAGACAAGCTTCTCGCATCTTGGCTAGTAGATCGCGATCGTCGGCCAGCCGTTGCAGTTGTTCGGCGATTGCCTGGCTGTTGCGGATCGGGACTACGAATCCTTCCACACCGTTTCGGATGCATTCCGCTGCACCCGAATGGGATGTTGTGATTACAGGCAATCCCTGCGAAAGGGCTTCCGTCATGACTAGTCCGAAGCCATCAAACAACGTTGGAAACAGAAGGACATCGTGGCGACGCATCTGCTCAAGTATTTGGTGATGCGGTAGGGATGGAATCCACTCATGTCGTTCCAGTGCTTCAACCAGTGGTACGCAATCTGGTGCTGTTGGCCTACCGATCAGTGTCAGACTAACTTGAGAGCCTAGAGCTGCTACGGCATTCAACCCATAGGCAAGTCCCTTGCGCTGTCCGAGTGAGCCTACGTAGAGGACCTTTAATGGTCTATTTTTGTTGCTTGAACATCTTGTATCTATCTGTGTGGGGGGAGGAGATCCAAATGGTACTACTTTAATCTTGGTTTCATCGATGCCGCTCTTGATCAGAGTGGCACGCACATAACTACTTGGTACGACCACAAGATTGGCAAGTTCCAGCTCCTCATCCTTGCGCTTCAGTTTTACTGGGCTGTCTTTTAGACCAGTGAGAGTTGGAGCCCACTCCGGCATGAACTCTCGTTCCTCCTCGAAGATTTGGCGAGCAGCATGCCAATGTCCGATTGGCAGGTCATAAATCCTTTGGATTCCTAGCTTTTCTGCTGCCTGGAAACTGTACAGAGCTGCATCTTCGTAGAGATACACTCCTCTCAAGTCTTCAAGCTGGCCTAGTCTGCGCGCTAGCTTCCGATCGAAGCTTCTGAACACCCCATCCACACTTAGCGGTCCAAGTTCATGCTGTTGGAGTATCGGCCAACGTGGAGGGGTGAGCCTTGCCAACTCACGCCAGGGATGGCTGTGTTGTAGTTGGAGAGGCACCTCGGGGAATGACCTTCTAGCTAGCTGCTCGACCAGCTGCTTTGGAAGAAAAGGAACAAACCTATTGTTTGGATCCCAGCAGATGCAGCTGTGAAACTCCTGCAACCACCCTTTTTCATGGAATGCCTTTGCTGCATATCGACAAAAGCTATTGCCTGTTGGGTGACCAAGAAGTAACATCGGACTCGACTTAATCAACGGAGCCTCTTTGGCGATAGAAGTATCCTGAATCCCTGTCCAGTGATTTAAGCCACCGTGCAGGCTGTCCTCCATACAAACTCCAGGTTTGATCGTGGCGCTTATTCAGCAACGACATAGCACCTAGGACGCTATAGTCGGGCAGTCTACTGCCGCCAAGAATGATACAGCTGCTGCCAACAAAGCAGTATCTACCAATTTCGATCGGCTCGCTGTTCTGTCGATTTTCTTTTAGATCAATCGCATGGGTAAGTAGTTGAGACCGATATCCAGCGATTGTTGTGAATGAACCGATTCGTATCGTGTTTGTGCAGTCGATATGGTGATTCTTGGTGATCGCTGAATGTTCCCCCATCAAGAGTTCCGCCCGACGTTGTGCCTGATGTGAGAAATGTGGTGAATCAGTGCCTGATGGAAAGCCTGTTATCCAATTCGATCTTCCAATCTTAGCTTTCTCACCCATGTCAATTAAGTCAAGATGTATTGCGACAGTCAATGATCCAATTCTGGCATGAGGTCCCAGTTTCATACGACTTGGGAAAACCCATGCCACACCAATGTGGGCTGAAGGTGATATGTCGTATTTAAAATAACGTCCCAAAATTCTTCGTTTAACCGACCATGGCAATATGATTACGACGAGTTTGCACGCTGAACTCAACAATTTGCTTATTCTCACGACGAAAAGGCAAACTCCAAGTAGGCTTTGCTTATTATGCCTGAAGAGAATCTTTGAAGATTACTTTTGCCTTGCTCAATCATCCTAGTCCTGGTACTTAAATCCTCAAGTGAGCGGACATGTCTGTAAAATTGTTCTGTGTCGTGTGGTTCTGCATACAGCGCTCCAGAACCGGCAATTTCTGGTATCGAGGTTCTTGTGCTAGCAATGACAGGACAGTTGCAGGCTTGTGCTTCAATCAACGGCCAGCCAAACCCCTCAGACAATGAGGGGAAGATCAGTGCGTGTGCACGGCAATAGAGATAATTGAGCATTCTATGGCTTGGCCTAACTATTGAGATAATGCGATCACCTAGAGAATGATGACTTGCAAACGCTTCTTCTTCTGCAGTTAGAGGAGCACCTGCAAAAACCACAGTGTAGGAACTCGACCTGCCTAGTCTTTCAATTAATCTCAAGGCTAATGCTCTATTCTTCCGAGGCAAGCCTGATCCCACCATTAGGATGAAGTGTGTTTTAGGAATCATTCTGAGTTCCTCCGTCTGTAGCTCATCATCGTGCACAATTGACTTGAAGTCTGCATTTAGAGGATTCAAAACCACCGTTTTTCGCTGGGTTTTGGGACCTCCTCCAAGAAGCTCATAGTCGGAGCGTGTTGTGTTAGAAACAAACAGCAGTCTTTGGCTGTTTCTTAGACCAGCCATGATCAGCCTTTGAAGTATTGGACCCAAGGCTGATGCCGTGCATGCCGATTCGCGATCCCCTCGGGCCCCACGTACTGCCAAGAGGTCGTGGCAGGTCACAATGCACTTCCGCTTTGGGAAGCAGAAGCTATAAAAGCCATTACTGTGGTCAGCGATATGTATCAGATCGTACTTGCGTGAATGAAAACAGATCATAATCGGAAATATAATTAGCTTGTCAATGTATGCAAGATACTTCCGTACGACAGTGCCAATGCCTGGCAGGCGGGTGATGACCTGCTGTGGCCTTTTCACCGTTACCTGTCCGCATTCCTGATAGATTCTAACGAGAAGACTCGCATAGCGATCCATGCTTTGAAGTTGATCTGCTTTGTAGTTCCCGATAATCAACACTTCTGGTCTAGACTTGTTCATGTGACTGACTCTATTTCTTTTTGTCCTTTTCGAGAGCAGTGCTTCTCAAGTACAGACAGATAACGGTTGCACACTACGTCTTGTTTGAAGCCCTCGAGATGCTCGGATGCGCACTCGCGTAGCTGCTGACGTGCTGATGGGTTCTGAATCAAGTACTTAAGCTGTCTCTCTAGATCATCCTGATCACCACGCTTGAATAATATTCCAGCAGACCCAACGGCATCCGGTAAGCCACCCCCATCGGAAGCGAGAACCACACAACCACATGCGAGCGCTTCGAGAGCCACGATTCCAAACGGTTCAGGCCAACAGGATGGTACGACCACAATTTCGTGTCGGTTAAGCGTATCAGCAAGAGCTTGTCCTCTGAGCATTCCGGTGAATGACACCTGTTTGTCAACGCCTAGTTCTAATGCAAGATTCTCTAACCTCTTTCTTTCTGGTCCATCTCCGATTACACTTAAACGCCAGTTGGTTGGTCTTAGTGCTGCGAACGCTCTGACCAGCATATCTGCTCCTTTATCGCTCACCAAGCGACCTACGAATCCGATCGCTTGTTCACGATCTACACTTGCTATCTGGCAAAAGACTTCAGAACTATAGGGATTGCCGATCACAGTTGCTCGAGTAAGACAGTCTTGCTTAATCGCTTCGCTACACGCAATAACATCATTTGACGCCCGTAGTGCAACTAACTTCAATCTTTGTAAAATCTTTCGTTTACCTGTCGATGTTCGAATCCATGTTTGTAGGCCAACAACAAGAGGTCTCCGGATGAGCAATAGAGGCCAAAGTTGTCTTACTTCCAGATTGTTTTGCAACACTACATCAGCCCAGTTATAGCTTCTGAGCAGCTTCCCTATAGTTGGTCGTCGTAGTACTTGAAACAGGTATTGTTGATCATCGCAATTACTTGCTGAAGTTTGGGTCAGTACTCGTACATCATGTCCCGATGTTGAGAAATGAGTCGCAAGGATATCAGTAATTGTTTCAATGCCTCCCACATCAGGGTGGAATCGGTTGGATGTTAGAAGGATCTTCACTCTATCCCCCCCAATGAACGCAACAATACTTCCGACACCTTATTGAGTTGCTCATTATCCACAATGTTATTCTCCTGTCTACCACATACCTCATTACGAGCGCTCAGTAATCGCTGTCTGAACTGCTTGTCAAGCGGGATAAAGCGGCGATCTCGCAAAAACTCTTGATGCCAAAGTCCATAACATCTCTCGATTCTAGGAACAATGACGATCAGCTTATGTGCTAGCATTGCCGCTACTGAACCACTCTTTCCTAGTAGATGTGATGGCGTTGTTGTAATGCCAAAATCAGCTCGTTGCAGCTCAAGAGATATCTCTGCAGCTGTTAATGACCCCATTTGTTTGAATTCAAGCCAATCAGGAGTTGTCGCGGCTAGCTTCTGCCATAACTTCACACCATGACTACCTGCATTTCCAATTGATATAATAGTGATAGGTTTAATGCCACTTTCATCTGCAAACCCTTCTAACTCATCAATAAGTCTTGACGGTTTCCACTCAGCATGAATACTTCCGAAGACAACAAACCTTATACCGGATTCAGACTTTGCATCAAAATGAGTGTTATGATGTACTGCGATGTTGCTAAACAATGGCAGTCGACTCGCGTTTACATTGATTGAGCGTAATTTCTCAACGTAATATTCATTGCTTGTATGTACTACCATTGGTCTTAGATAGAATATCAAGCCTCTTAGTAACAGTCTCTGCAGCGGCGCAATCACTCTATTGCTAAGCTTTTCATTTGGGTCAATCCACAGCTCATGTGTCATCATATGCCATTTGGCACCTGATCGTATATGACTTAGCCATAAAAACATTTTCCATATCAACCCTTTCCGATTAAATGAATATGGAACATACTGCAGACTTATCCAGTCAGGCCTTCGTAAGCTAACTTCACTCCCTAACAGCCTTGCTTTTTCCATTGCTGAGCACGACGCTGGAATCCGCAGTACTGTCAAGTTAGTCTTTTCACTTACATGACGACTTACTTTCTTGAGAGCTTTGACGCGGTAATCATTAATTGCGACAATATTACATGACACTCCTATCTTGCATAGGTTTATTGCAAGTCTGTACGTATAGTCGCCAACCCCATCAACTCCTGGCTCCCATGTACCACATATAAACATGATACGCATCTACTTCTGAACCCTATTTAAAATGTTTCTGCTCCATGACTTCCAAAACTGAAAATGTGGACACACAAGGCTAATTGGAATGGATAATAAGTCTTTGTCTCTGATATCACGTCTTACTAGTACTCTAATGGAATACCATATTAGTTTAATATATGCACTGATACTTGTTTCTTCATGCGCTCCCGCATTCCACCTCCAATATCGATCAAGAACTTCATACACACTATTACTAATACACGATATTACATGTAATGAGGGATCAAAGACTACTTTGTATCCAGCAGCTAGAAGCCTGTATCCCAACTCTCTATCTTCGCTATGACGCAGTGAATGATCAAAGTTTCCTACCCGAACTATTGCACTGCGTCTTAAAATACAACCATAGGTGCTCAACACAGCATCATATCTGAGACTCTTCTTTTCTTTCATCTTATAAAGATGTCTTGCTCGCCAGCGATCTGCGAGTGACTTTGGTTGATCTTGGCAGATTTGGCCGAAAACCGCTGCCACTTGTGGATCATCAAACCACTTAACTCCATTTCTTAGAAAGTCGACTCGTAGATAGTTTGATGCATCACAAAAAGCTATTAATTCATCCTTGCATAGCTCAATAGCCATTGCTCGCACATAACCACGCCCTTTATTCGAAGCATTACGATTTATAGATATCCCCAAACTCTCGGTGATTTGACAGGAACCATCCGTTGATCCGTCATCGATCTGAATGATATTAGTCGGTGTATATGATTGATTCTTCAGCGACCAAGCCGCACAATAAATAGTTTGCACATTGTTGAAACTTGGCACAATTGCGGTTATATTCATCATGTTAATGTAGCCTTAAAGGTCTTTACTTATCAATCGCGAAGTCCTAACAAATCACCTTGGGAAACCTGTGATGACTTCATTTTTCTAACTTCTCTCCATGTCGAGGCACTAAGATAGATGTCTAGATACAACTGCCTTGAGATACCGCTAATAGTCTTGTTGCGAATGCAATAAACCAAACTCGTCTTTAACGTTATCAGTGTCTTTTTAAAAACCTTTTGAAGCGAGAAATCATTTTCCATCTCTGGATGTAAGTTTACGCAGATCGCAATACTTTTGGCTTTGGCCTTCAGAAAACTAATTCCTTTGCGTGTTCTCCATGGATGATGAACGATCGCTCTCGGTACATATACTACTCTATATTGTGACTTGTCTATTCTCTTCCTTAACTCTACATCCTCCATGGCAGCTGCTGGAAACCCTTCATTGAATCCCCTGAGATCATTAAAAGCATTTCTACGTATAGCAAAATTGCATGACCAGAGATATCCACCAGTCTCGTTTGTTGGACACTCTTCATCGATCCTCCGACGAATGCCCTCAGCAGTTGTTCGGCCTTCCATAACATCATATTGGCTTTCCAATTCGGCGTACGCGTTGAGCCACCCAGGCTGAGGCAAGCAATCATCGTCTGTAAATACGATCCACTCACCCATCGCTCTGCTAGCACCATGGTTTCGATTTGCTGCAGGACCTCTTGCAGGCCCAATTTCATATCTGCACCATGGATAGCGTTGTTCGATAAGCCTTCTTAACTCGATATCCCCGGCATCATCGCTTACAATTACCTCCATATTATTCCTCATCTCATCGTCTGAACTATCAGTAAAGTAAGACTGTAAGCATCCGAGGCATTCCATTAGATCAGAATTTCTTTTGTATGTAGGAATGATCACTGAGAACAGCACGTTATTATCGATTGATTTCGCAGTGTTGCTGGTCATCATTCCTTTGTTTGGCTTTTTCTGGGTCTTAGCATTAGACTTTATGTCCATTATGCATTTAAGTTGCCTATGATCAATAACTCAGAAGCATAGGAATCTTCTTCATCCTAAACCTCTGTCCCCTATCAATTTTGCAGGATCATTTAACTCATACTATCTCCATCGATGAGTCTTGAAGTGTAAATGACTGATTCTTCCACATTGACCAATAGACACCTCTATGGGCAATTAATGAGCCATGATCTCCCTTTTCAACCACTTTTCCACCATCAAGAACAATTATCTGATCTGCTCCTACTATCGTGCTTAGACGGTGAGCAATTACTAAAACAGTATGATCGTGCTCAAATCTTTCAATCGCTTGCTGAACCAACTGTTCACTTCTGGAATCTAGAGCACTCGTTGCCTCATCAAGTATTAATAGCTCAGGGTTTCTTAGAATTGCTCTTGCAAGTGATAGCCTTTGGCGCTGACCGCCACTTAACCTATACCCACGCTCGCCTACAACTGTATCATATCCTTCTGGTAATGTTTCGATAAAGCTTGCTGCTTGAGCTGAGATGCAGGCCTCGATAATCTCACTTCGTCTTTTACCAGGGGTTCCAAAAGAAATATTGTCAGCAATCGTAGCGTTGAAGAGGAATGTATCTTGGCTTACTACTCCAATACT
>JBIJCR010000163.1:0-2994 GCA_044344595.1 Terrimicrobiaceae bacterium | reverse complement strand
GTTCTTGAGGTGCATGTCGGAATTCCCCGTCAAAAAGCTGAACAAGTTGACCTCAAAAAAACGCAGTGCATCAAGGCCCGGATGGCTGCAATGCTGTCGAATCTTCCTACCAACAGCCTCCAGCGAACCCCGGTATTTTTCCTCGGTCATTCGATCAGTCAACTGGCACATGTCCTCCATACCCAACTTGCGCCCTCCCACCCGGTCCATGCGCTTGACAACAAGAGCCAACTGGCCGTCCTGCATGGCTATGAGTCCGCAATCGGCTGTTTCAATGCCAAAGCAAGCCGCCATGTGCATGGTGAGGTGCTCAAGTTCGGGCATTTGTGGAAACCGTTCCACTGGAGTTTTGAGGATGTAACCTCCTTCAAGCCCGACGAGTGTGAATCGGGTGCCTCCGCGCGTTCCGCTTGATTCCAGATGCAGAGAAAGCTTGGGCTGGACACCCGGAACCGCGACATGGCTACGGACGATCTGTTCGGCCATTGCATTCAGTGCAGCCCACGAGTAGGGAAGCTGCGGAGGCTGCGCGCTTCCAAAAAGCCTGCGGCAGCACGCGGCATGGAAATCCATTTCTTCACCCTCGATGACACCCAAGCATATCTTGCAGAGCGAATTACTCATGTGCGGGCTCCTCAAGCGGCACCGCTCCAGCAGCACCGATACAATCCCGGCAGCAGGCCACCAAAAGCCCCATGCGGTCACGCGGGTCGATCTTCCATGTCTTTTCGGCAATCTCCAGCAACCATCCCTCGGGAATCAACCCGTCAAAAAATGGAAAAAGCCGCTTGTCCTCAAAAGGCTCGGCCCTCAAGGGAAGGGTGAGGCTGGCGGAAACGGCCTCCGGATCCTTGAGATAAGCCGCCGAGTAGGTGAAACGATACCCGTGATCAAGTTCCTCAAGCACACCGACCGGCCTATCGTGGAGAAGGATTTCAGCTTTTCTCATCGTCCACCGCCTCTCGGAAAGATGCCGGAGCCATCCGGTGGCCAAAGAGACCCAGAACCTGGTTGACCTTGTCCAGCCGTAGTGATGCCTTGCCCTGCTCGAGATCACGGATAAACCGCAGCCCCACTCCGGCCCGATCAGCAAGATCATGCTGGGTCATTCTCATGGCTTTGCGCTTGGCTTTTACAAATTGAATTAATGGGTCATTCATTGAAATACCCGATCGAGTATAAAATTATTAAAAAATGCTTTTACTATACCCGAAAGGGGGCTGCAATTTTTATTTTCGGAAAAATAAATCCGATGGGGTATAAGACGGGTTGCACGGCTATGGCGTGGAGCTCGTTTGGAATACTCCCCTCGCCTTTCAGCGGGAGCCGAGTTCGGGGGTGAGCCAGATTTCTTTGAACACCTGGACGCGGTTGCTCCAGAGGTTTCTTCCGCCTTGGCGCAAGGAGACTTCGCGGACGCCTTCCTCCACATCGGTGGTGATCGGCGTGTTGCCGACGAAGTTGCCGTCGATGAAGAGATCGAGGCCTTGGAGTTCTTGTCCACCGGAGGTTGGTTTGATGAGGACTTTGTGGCGGGGAAGCTCTTCGTTTCGGGAGACGGATAGGTCGCCGAAGGGGATTTTAGACAAAGCGGATTTCATCTCTGCAGCGCAGGCATCCAAAGCACGGCGGTTGTCTGCGCGTTTCACAAACTGTCTCTGTGCGACGATGCGCCCGCTTTCGACTTCGAGGGCCTTGACTGTGATTCCCGCATCGCTGCGGCTGCGGACGATGTTTTCCGTCATGCCGTAAGCTGAAACGCTCTCACGGGTCTGCGTGATGCGGTTTTTTGTGATGCTCACGACGAGCAAAAGGTCCGCTCCGGCGAGGCGGCCGAGACGGGCGCGGTCATTGACGATGTTGTTGTAGGCGAGGCCCTGCTCGGAGAGGATTTTCTCCAGATGGCGGCGACTCACGAGCGAGACGCCATCGGTCTCCATGACTCCCGCCTCGGCGAGGGACTCCAACATCTCAAGCCCGCTAGAGTCAGTCTCACCGCTCAAATCCTCGGCAATCACTGCCAGTGCGGGATCGCGGGCTTCCAGAGTTCCAGAGATGAAAAAAGCCAGCGCAAGCGCCAAAAGGCCTCGTAAACAAACTGGGCGTCCCAATTTTTCTCTATCTTTCACTCCGTGTGCTCTGTGGTCCGTGGTTAATTCTGATCACATTTGCTGCTGGAACCGGGCGGCATTCGCCCACACGGCCTGGTTTTCCCGCAAGGCGGTAGCGTATTTTCCATTTGGCGACATGGCGATGAGTTCTTTCAAGACGCCTTCGGCATCGGCGTAGCGGCCGGTTCCCTGATAGATGACCGCCAAGATGTATCTGGCTTCGGGGTCGGCGGGGATCTCCTGAACACCGCGTTCGGCGGATGTGGTGGCTTCGCGCCAGAGGCCGACATTTGCAAGGCGGACTGCCTCCTTGGCTGCGGGACTCTTCGTTCCTCCAATGACGCGCCGGATTTTCAAGACACTCGGATGCAAGCTAGAAAAAATCTGTTCCGCTGCCTTGTTCCGCATTTTTTGAATCATCGGATAAGGATCAGGTGCGGCAGGGTAGCCATCCGACGAGAATGCCGACTGCGAGTCGCTCAACTCGATGCGGCGTCCACCAGCGATCTGCGAGGAGGAAGTCAGGACAGCGCGGTAATTGGCGATATAGTTGGCAGTCGTTTTCGTGTTGTAGGAAGTGAAGGTATTCCCGTTGTAGGTATAGGAACTGGAGTCACTAGTCGAACCGGATAGACCCTCGGCTTGGAGATAAATGAACGCATCCACGCCTTTGATCCGCCCGCCGCCGCGATTTTCGACGAAGCTCATGTTTTGAAACTGCCGCTCGTTGATCGTCTGGCCGAGATTCGCACGGTCCACGAGCTGATAATCCTATAAGCCGCAGTTGAAAGTCGTGTAAAAAGGCAGAGAAGCAGATAGAAAGGGGCCATGAGCACGATCAGGGAGTTGATGGAGGTTCACCCAGAGGGTGAAAGCCGTGAGG
>JBIJCR010000082.1:0-10938 GCA_044344595.1 Terrimicrobiaceae bacterium | reverse complement strand
CGGAGACCAGTTCCAAAAGGAGATTGAACGAAAAGCTCTCCCCCTGTAACAACCAACCAACCCTCTGCAACCATCGCTTATTTTAACCGGCCAGTGGTCTGAAAATCGGGGCCACCTCAATCGGATAAGCTATCCCAAGGCGAAAGATAATCCCCGGCTTCTCGGTTATCTCAGGAAAAGCAATCACAGTATTCCAAACATCCTCAATTCGTCCGTCGATGAGGACAGATGTAGTGACCTCTCGAATCACCGGGGCGGGGGTAATGGCGTCTTCAAATCCGACGAGAAATGGGAACGATAGCGGAAGCAACGAAGCTATCGTAGCACCAGTGGATCCACCAACTACAGATCCTACTAAACGCCCTAAAGCAGTTCCAATCAAGGCAAGCGCAAGAGCGAGTGGTAGTCCCATGAGTAGGCAGATCAGTCCGTCCAGCGCAAATATCATGATTAGCACCCCAAGTGCGAGGATGCTAAGGCACGACACGCCGTAAGCACTGCCAAAGGACTGCTTCCGCCTATAGCCCCAGGCAAATGCAGACATAAAGCTAACAATAATGGGAAGGCCAAGAAAGAGGCTCCATCCATACTGCTCGAAAGACCAAACCGAAACTGCTGCACAGCCTAATCCTATGAGCGCGGGGACGAGCACTGCAGTGGCTTTAGGATTAAGGATGCGTTGCATTGTTGTTTTCATGTTTCTCGAAATTTCAATAAGTTTTGAAAGTTTAGAACTAATAGGAATATCATGTCAAGCGTTTTTTTCAAACTCACGATTTGTCAGGCGGGCAGGCTGTCTGCATTGCCGGAGCGCGTGGCGTCCATCAAAAAGACAACATGAGCAAAGTTTATTCATAAACGCTGGAGGGCGAGGTAGCGGAGCCAGAGCACCAGAGAGAAAGAGCTCGGGCGCGGGCTCCAAGGCAAAGCGGCCGATTTGTGAATAAACCGGCCGCATCCTTTCAGGCGGCGAGTCTGCGTTCCTTGGCTTTTTGCCGTTTCCTTTCGATAGCCTCCTTCAGCTCGAAGGGATTGAGTTCGGTCAATTCCTCTTCCAGACGCCCTAGTTCTCCTAGGGATATATTGTGGGACGCCTGCAATATCTTGAATGGCGCGATCGCTTCATGATCAAAGCGCATCCTGCAGCTTCCTTTAAACTCTGCGCACACCAGCCTCGTGACAGGGCAGAGGCAGTCGCGAAACAGGCTTCCCTCTGTGGGGTAAAGGTTGTTGCGCGCCTCTGCCATCTCATCATCGGGGATTTGAAGCATCGGCGCGAGCTTTCCTGCTGACGGCGCTTTGCGCCTGAAATTGGGGACCGCTCGGCAAGCCGGCCTTAACGGAGGGCACCTTTCTCGCTGACGCCATACGGCAAGAGTGCTGCGAGAGTTTTGTGAACGTCTCCGATCAGACAGTGAAGCAGCACTTTTTGAATTTTTTTCCCGAACCACAGGGGCAAGGGTCGTTTCGGCCAGGCTTAGGAGCGGCGATGAAGGGCTCGGCGATTTTCGAGGAGGGCGTGGGGGAATTTGATCGCAACGGAGCCTCGTCGAGGAACTCCTCATCAGTGTCATCAGGCTCGGGAAAGCTGAAATCGGAAAGAGAACTTTTCGTTTTCATGAGACGATCGTATTCAGCGTAACAATTTTTTTGCCAGAATTTTAAATCAGCATGAGACTGAGCAAGAACAATGTGGCGCGTGTAGAGATTTTCGGCGATTTCCTGGGCTTCGGGGTCATCCTGATAATCCCGATAAAATTCCGCGCAGACTTCGGTGGCGGATTCGGTGGGTTGCATGGAGAGGCACGCCATGAGCCGTATGAATAATTCCGGATCGTCTTCGCTGTCCAGCAAGCGTTGGAGGAAGGCGTCCACTCCAGGTTCGGATATATGGCTGCAGGTGCCGCCCAAAAAGAGACGCTCGTGCCACTCGAGTTTCGGATACGCCTCCTCCCAAGCTTGGAGGGTATGGATGGCGCTCATCTCGACAAGGGCATCGGCGACATGTTCGTTCATGCTGTCGTTATCGAGAGACAAAAGCTTCACAAGGGTCGGGACTGTGTGCTGAAGGCGGAGTTTACCGGCTATGGAAACAGCGAATAAGACGGACCAGAAATTGTCGAGGACTGGAGTCTCACCCTCGGCAATGTCAGGTGCATCCGCCGCCACTTCGAGAGCAATCCAAGAATTGGCCCGGGATTCGAGTTCGCCGCGAAACGCGGGGATGTCGGCCAGGATGTCTATGATTTTGTTCGCCTCATTGACCAGATCGCCTGGATAAGAAGGCCGCGGCACCGAGCACTCCATGGGAAGCTCGTCGAGACGGAGCAGGAGTTCCGAGGGAGGCGTGGCGGCCAAGCGCAGCCTGCCCTCGATGTGCTTTCCGATAAAGTCACCGGGAAAAAAAGATTCGTAGTCCTTTTCGAGCTGGCGGATGGCATCGCGGTGAATACCCAGGAAGCCAATGGGGGCTCTTGAGATCAACCACTTGAAGGCCAGATGTGAAGATCCTCGATGATCACTGGAAAGGAGACCGAGAAGCTGCCCGGAGGTTTCGTCCTCGAGGGGCAATTCGAGGAGTTTGTGCAAATAAAGAAAGCAGCGATCGAAGCCATGTGCCTCTATGGCGCGCAAGGCTTGGCGGGTCGCGTCCATCCCTCCCGAATTGCAGCGGGTGACGAGTTCCAGAGCCGTGTTTCGCACGACCCGGTCCTCGTGGGTGAAAGCGGCGATGTATTCTTCGCGGAGCAGCATGGGCTCAGCCTTTGAGTTCTTCGCCGGTTTTGGCGTCGGCGATGATGAACTTTTCCTGGTGGAATGTCGGGTCGGCTCGGAAGACGAGGCGTCCGGCGTAGCGGCGCTCGATGTCGATAAGGTGATCCTCGTCCTCGGTGCGGAGGCGGTTGAGGAGGTCGGGGTGAACGGTGACGCGGACCTCGTGGACGATTTCTTGATGCTTGCGCATGACGGAGTGCAGGGCGCGCTGGAGCTCCACGCTCATGGTCATGGGGCTCTTGATCACGCCTTTTCCGCTACAATGCGGGCAGGGGATGAAGACGGCGCTGGCGAGGCTCTCGTTGGCTCGCTGGCGGGTCATTTCCATGAGGCCGAGCTGGGAGATTGGGAGCACATGGGTGCGGGCCTTGTCGCGCTTGAGGCGCTCCTTGATGCGTGTGTAAACGGCCTGCTGATCCTTGCGGTTCTTCATGTCGATGAAGTCGGCAACGATCAAGCCGCCGATATTGCGGAGGCGGAGTTGGCGGGCGATTTCCTCAGCGGCTTCGAGGTTCGTCTGGAGGATGGTTTTTTCCATGTCCTTCGCCCCCTTGTTGCGGCCGGTGTTGACATCCACCGCGATCATGGCCTCGGTTTCGTCGATGACAATGTAACCGCCGCAAGGCAGCCAGACTTGGCGGTGGAAGGCGGCGTCGATCTGGGCTTTCACGCCGAAGCACTCGAAGATCGGCTGGACGCCGGTATAGTGTTGGATGGATTTCTTGGCGCGTTTGGATATCTGGCCCACGAGATTTTGCATGCGCTCGGCCGATTTCGCATCGTCGATAATGACGGCGTCCACCTCGTCGGTGAGGAAATCCCGGACCGAGCGCTCGATAAGGTCAGGCTCCTCGAAGAGGCACGCTGGGGCTTGTTTTTCCTCAAGGCCTTTTTGGACCTGCGCCCATTGCTCGAGGAGGATGCTCAAGTCGCGAACGAAATAGCGGGCACGCTGGCCGGCGCCGACTGTGCGCATGATGACGCCCATGCCTTCAGGCACCTCGAGTTCACGCAGTATTTTGCGCAGGCGCTCGCGCTCCTTGGGATCCTCGATCTTTCGGGAGATGCCGAACTGCTCGTTGAAAGGCATGAGAACAAGGTAGCGGCCAGGCAGGCTGATATCGGTCGTGATGCGCGGTCCCTTGTTGCTGATTGGTCCTTTTTTCACCTGCACGAGGACATCCGAGCCAACGGGGTAAATATTTGGAACATCCTTGTGGGTGATGCGCGGAGCCTTTTTCTTAGCGTTGCCATTGCCACGATTGATGGTTTCGATGCCGCTATCAAGGGCGGCGGGAATGGCGTCCCAGAACTGTAGGAAAGCATTTTTCTCAAATCCGATGTCAACGAACATGGCTTTGATACCGGGCTCGATGTTGCGGACTTTTCCTTTAAAAATGCTGCCGACGATGTTGCGGTCGGTTTCGCGTTCGATGGTGTATTCCTCGAGACGGTTGTTCTCGAGAAGCGCGACGCGTTTTTCGAGTTTTTCGCAGCTGATGACCAGCTTAATGCCGGTGGCTTTTTTTCCGATTCCTAAAAGTCTTTTCACGGTTTCTAACATGGGTGGTTGGTAGTTTGGGCGCTCCCCGGGGAGCATGGGTTGAGAGTGTTCATCGGGCCGGTGGTTTCTCGGATTTTTTCTTTTGGTCAGAGCCGCTGGAATTCTCCCGCTTGCCTCCGATGAAATTGAAAATGTTCTGGATTGGGTTGGGTTTGGGGGTGGAATCTGGACTGGCGGGCGCGGGTTCCGGCCTCGGTGGAGGAGCTTCGGAATCGACTGCCTTTGGCCTGGGTTTGTTTTTTACGCGGCCTGCGGCATCCGCCTCCTCGCGCACATTGGGAGTGGCATTTGGCCGGTTCTCTTGTCCGGCAGCGGAGGGACTCTCTGCTGTTTCGCCATCATCAAAAAGCTTTGTGGACGCGGCGACCTCGCGGTCAAAGTTCACGCTCTCGGTGAAGAGGAAATTTCCCTTGGCGGGTTCAAGCGCAGCGAGTTGAACATCTTCTTCGCCGGATTTGTATTTGCGGACTCCCTCCAGAATTTTCGCCGCGATCGGCGCCGAGACTCCACCGCCGGACTTTGCGCCTTGAACGAACACCACAACAGCATATTCGGGATTGTCGTATGGTGCGAAGGAAATGAACCACGTGTGATTGTCTTTCTTTCCCGAGCGCCAAAACTGGGCTGTACCTGTTTTGCCGGCGGTTGTCATTTTGGAATTCGCAGCCCGGCCGGCAGTGCCTCCTCCTTCGTTCACCACATTCCACATGCCTTTGCGGACTGCGGCGATCTGCTCGGGAGTGATGCCTCCATCAGTGAGGATGTTAGCACGGATGCGTGGAGGCTCATGTGAGACGGTCTTGCCGGTTTGATCGACGATACGATCCACGAGGCGGGGGTAGTAAACCGTGCCGCCATTGGCGACGGCAGCGGTGACCATGGCCATTTGGAGAGGGGATGCCAAAACATCACCCTGGCCGATGGCGGTATTTGCCGTGAGGCCGTTAGACCAACGTGCGCGGGGGTTGATTGCGGAGAGCCATTCCGGGCCGGGAAGCACGCCGGGGGACTCGCCGGAGACGGGAATTCCGGTTTTCTGCCCCAAGCCGAGCATGTTGCCCACGGCGACGATCTGCTCGATGCCGATGGCGTTGCCGAATTGGTAAAAATAGGCGTTGCAGGAAACTTTGATGGCATCCTCGAGGGAAAGTTGGCCATGGGTGCGTTTTTTTTCAGCGATCCAGCACTTCATGTATTTGTTGCCGTATTGGACACCGCCGTAGCAGCTGAAGGATTTGTCATCAACCCCGGCTCGCATTCCGGCGAGGGCGATGGGGATTTTGTAGGTTGAACCCGGCGCATAGGCGCTGATGGCGCGGTTCACGAGTGGATTCGTCTCATCCTTGTTGATCTCTGTCCACTTCGAGGCGGGAATGGATGGGATGAACACATTCGGATCATATGAGGGTACGGACGCCATGGCGAGGATATCGCCATTCCGGGGATCGACGACCACGGCGGCACCCCGACCAACGACGCGCAGTGCCTGCTCGGCGATATATTGGATTTTCGCATCGATGGTGAGATAGGCGTTATTTCCCTGTACAGGCTCGCGGCGGCCGACCTCCCCCTCGATGACGCCTTTGGCATTTCGCTGCAGGATGCGGGATCCGGGTTTGCCTTTGAGCTGGTCGTTAAGAAAAAGCTCGAGCTGGGTTTTGCCTTCGATGTCGGGCTCGTAGAAATTGAAATTGCGAAGGTCGGGGAGTTTGTCGAGTTCATGCGGGGAGCCGACATAGCCGAGAAGGTGGGATGCCATGGAGCCGTAAACATACCAACGCACCGGCTTCACACTCACATTCACGCCAGCGAGTCCAAGGTTTTTCTCGGAAAAAATCGCCATCTCCTCGAAATCCAGGTCTTGGCGGTAGTTGTAAGGCACCTCGCGGTTTGTGCGGTAATGGATTTGCAGCGCATTGGCATTGTAGTCCCTCGCTACGCCAAGTTCCTCCATGCGGGGGATGACCGTCTCGGAGACGATTTTGACGACATCGGCCTCCTTGAGATCGCGGGGCATGTTGTGAACGCGACCGCGATAAGTCGTCATAGGCACGCTGCCCTTGCTTTCGCGGTAGGCCCGCACCATGTCGGGCAGGTAGAAATCCACTTCAAAGCTGGCGCGGTTTTCGACGAGCTTGATGCCGTTGCGGTCGAGGATTTCCCCGCGAACGGCGGGTAGGCGGACGGTCACTTGCGAGTTGGTGTTGATCTTTGAGGCGTATTCCGAACCGCGCACGATCTGAACATTCCAGAGACGTAGAAGAATGCCGCCGAAGCTCAAAAGGATGAGCAACCCGAGAAAAATAATGCGTGATCCCGGCCGGGTGCGCTTCATCTCTTGATGGGTCTCATTTTTCGCGAGCCATCAGGGATTAAGCGGTCCATTTGCGACAGAGTCCAGTAGAACAGAGGTGCAATGAGCGCGGCCATGAGGCCTGGCGCGAGGATGCGCCATGACACGGCGGGTTCCCAGAGGAAGCCGCCGCGTTGCAAGGTAATGGTTAAAAATTGAAGAAACAGGTATGCAGAGGTTCCGACTCCGCTCAACAACACAAAGGGCCAAACATTGCGGCTCTTCATGGCTGGCTGGAATCCACTGGCGATGCTCCCGAGAATCACAAAAAAAACGATAGACGAGCCAAGAGGAATTTCAACCTTTCCACCGACCACATGCAGATACATGAGGTCGCTGAGAAAGCCGGTGTAGAACGCGGCCACCAGCATTGCCGCAAAGGGCAGCACCATGGCTGCAAAACAAAAAACCATCGGCACCAGCAAAACATGGGCGCCGTGAAGATCGGTCATGGGCGGAAGCGCGTCCTGGATGATAAATGCCAGAACAACTCCCGCGAACAAAGCTGCCAGATCGATGAGGGTTTTGTTCATTTTTTGCCGATCAGCACAAACACATCCTCCACTGATGCGAGGTTCACCGCCGGCTCGACGATGGCCTGGCCATCGAGGGCGCGGATGCGGAATTCCTTGATGCGTCCAATCACCAGACCCGGTGGAAAGGATCCATGGGCGACGCCTGCGGTGAGCACCTGCTGGCCTGCCGAGATCTTCGCGCTCTTGGAGAGAAAATTCATCTGCAGCAAGCCTTCAGCGGCTTTTTCCTGAATGCGGAGGCCGGTGATGATCCCCTGCTCGCGTGTGCCTTCGATTTTGGCTGCAATGCGGCAGGTTTCATCGGTGATCAGGACAACGATGGCTTCATTTTTCGAAACCGTGGTGGTTTTTCCCACAACGCCCAAGTCGGTGACGACGGGCATATCGGCTTCTACGCCGTCCTCGAATCCGCGGTTGACTCGAATCGTATTCCACCAAGTCGAGGAATCCCTCGAGGTGATGCGGGCCGGAATGAGTTTGAAGCTCGAGCGCTCGCGGAAATCAAGAGCCATGCGAAGGTGGTTGTTTTCAACTTCGAGTTCGTTGAGGAGATTGTTTTCGGCGCGTAGTTTGCGGTTTTCGACAGAGAGTTTTTTATTTTCGATCTCCAACTCGTCGAGAGTTTGAAGGCGGCGGCCGACAGACCCGATATTTTCCTGAACGGCGCTGCCGGTGCGGAGAAAAGGCGAGAGCAAAGACATAAAGGTCGATTGCATCGATTGCATGGCCCCCGGCGAGATCGTGGAAAAATAAATCCCTACAGCCAATACTGCCACTACCAACGCCATATTGAGTCTGTTCATCGACAAAGAGGAAGTTCAACTTCCAACCGATTGAATTCGGTCAACGGCCGTTCGGACGCTCCGCAGAGACGGCTTTGAGGAATTTTAACTCAGAGAGGGCTCGTCCCGTGCCTTCGGCCACCGCGCTGAGCGGATCTTCCGCGACATGCACGGGAAGACCGGTCGCCTCGGCAATAAGACGGTCGAGACCACGCAGGAGAGCTCCACCGCCGGCGAGAACAAGACCGCGATCGACGAGATCTGCGGACAGCTCGGGAGGGCATCGCTCAAGAGTGATGCGAACGGAGTCCACGATGGTGGAGAGGGGCTCCATGAGAGCCTCGCGGATTTCCTGCGAGGATATGGAAATGGTTTTCGGAAGACCTGCGACAAGGTCGCGACCTTTCACCTCGAGGCCGACTTCTTTTTCCAATTTATAGGCCGAGCCGATCTTGATCTTGATCTCCTCGGCTGTGCGCTCGCCGATCATGAGATTGTAGGCGCGCTTCATGTAATTCGTGATGGCCTCGTCCAGTTCATCGCCCGCCACACGAACGCTGCGGCTGAAAACGATTCCCGAAAGCGAAATGAGCGCGACCTCAGTCGTGCCTCCGCCGATGTCGACGATCATGTTGCCAGCGGCGTCTTGAACGGGAAGTCCCACACCAATGGCCGCCGCCATGGGTTCTTCGATCAAATAAACCTCGCGCGCGCCGGCATGGGTGGCAGAGTCTTTGACGGCACGTTTTTCGACCTCTGTAATGCCGCTGGGCACGGCGATGACTACGCGCGGACGAACCATGCGGCGGCGGTTGTGCACCTTGCTGATGAAGTGGCGGAGCATGGCTTCCGTGATCTCGAAATCCGCGATCACACCGTCTTTCAGAGGACGAATAGCCACAATGTTGCCAGGCGTGCGGCCGAGCATTCGCTTGGCTTCATTGCCGACGGCAAGAACGCGGTTGGTTCCCTGTTGCACGGCAACGACGGAGGGTTCACGCAGGACGATACCTTGGTCTTTCACAAAGACCAGAGTGTTAGCGGTCCCCAGATCAATGCCTATGTCGCTTGAAAAGAGTCCCAGAAGATTATCAAACATCGAATGTTATGGAAAAGTTGGTGGAGCGACTGGCCATGGAAGGCAAAAAAACCTTCGGTGGCAGGTGATGCGCCAATGTGTTGGTAAGGAGATAATGATTCATTTTGATCGAGACTGTCGTCAAGATTTAGTTTTTTAAAATTCTGGCAGCGATTGCGGCGCCCATTTCAGCCGTACCCACCAGGCGGGTTTCCGGCGTGTGGATGTCGCCCGTTCGCAAGCCACTGGAAATAACCGACCTTACCGCATTTTCGATGGCTGTGGCGGCATCCTCGCGACCAAGCGAAAATCGTAGCATCATCGCTGCGGAGAGGATTTGAGCAATCGGGTTTGCTATTCCCTTGCCGGCGATGTCTGGCGCTGTGCCGCCGCTTGGCTCATACATGCCGAAACGGTTTGAACCGCCGGTGGATTCCCCCAGGCTGGCGCTTGGCAACATGCCGAGGGATCCGGCGATCATGGCCATTTCGTCACTCAGGATGTCGCCAAAAAGATTTTCTGCCAGAACCACATCGAACGACTTGGGATTTTTAATGAGCTGCATGGCGGCGTTGTCCACGTACAGGTGTTTGAGTGTGACGTCTGGATAATCGCGCGCTATCGTGTTGACCACTCGGCGCCAGAGAACACCGTTTTGCAGCACATTTGCCTTGTCGATGGAGGTGACCTCCTTGCGACGCTTGCGGGCGGCTTCGAAGGCGACCTTCGCAATGCGGCGGATTTCGCTTTCCCAATAGATCATTGTGTCCACAGCAAAATCCTCTCCGTTCTCGCTCTTGATGTATTTTGGTTCGCCAAAGTAGAGGCCGCCGGTGAGCTCCCTCACACAGAGTACGTCAAAGCCACCTTCGACTAAACGCGGGTGCAGAGGCGAGGAGTGCGTCAGCTCGGGCAGGCAAATGGCGGGACGCAAATTCGCAAAGAGACCGAAATGTTTGCGCAGCGGCAGGAGTGCGGCTCGTTCGGGTTGTTCGTTGGCAGGAAGGGATTCCCACTTCGGCCCGCCAACGGATCCGAAAAGAATGGCATCCGCTGCCTCGCAAGCCGATATCGTCTCCGCAGGTAGCGCGCGGCCGACGCCATCGATGGCTGCTCCGCCGACCAATTTGTGATTGAATGCAAACTTGATGGAAAATTTGTTTGAGACCGCTTCGAGGACGCGCAATCCCTCGGTCATCACTTCGGGTCCGATTCCGTCGCCCGCCAAAACGGCGATGCTAAAGGTTTTTTCTGGATTCATAGCGGCAGGGTATATCTTTTGGCGTCGCTTGAATCAAGTGCGGCGACTTTTCGATGGTTTCAAGCCGCGTTTTTGCGTGAGGTGTAGAGAGCGACAAGAGCCGCTCCAACCGCTTGTGAAAGCTCGCCCATCGTCGCAGGAACGATTTTCATGGTGCGGCGCTGTACGGGGAAAAGCCATGGTTGGGCGCCGGCCCGGATTCCGCCAAGGTATCTATCCCTGAACTCCTCGGTCGTCGCATGAGGGTCGATGAGGCCGCCGCCGATTACCACAAACTCGGCATCCAACGCCATGGAAAGATTCGCCACATGGATTCCCAGCGCCTTGGCTTGAAAATCGAAAATCTCAAGCGCCAAGGCGTCCCCTTTTTGCGCGAGAGTGCGGAGCGAGAGCGTTTTTTCCTTCAGCGGCTTTTCGGGGCTGTGGAACTCATGGTCGGGATACTTTGGAAGGAGATATTCCAGATACTGAGCAAGTCCCGAAATGCTTGCATAGGCTTCCACGCAGCCCCAATCGCGGCCGCAGCCGCATTTGAAAACAGGGAGACCGAGCAGATGAAGCGGCGAGGGCATGTGACCCGCCTCCATGC
>JBIJCR010000083.1:0-10938 GCA_044344595.1 Terrimicrobiaceae bacterium | reverse complement strand
CGCTCCGCCTTGCGCAGAGCCTCAGTCAAAATCGGGCGAAACATCTCGAAATCAATTCGCTTGCCCAACTCCTCTAGCGGGTCATTCAAACGACTCAATGCGGCAAGGCGCTGACTTTCATCGAAAAGATACTCAGCAATAAGCGTTCTATTTACATGATGGAAAAAGGTTTGCTATTTTTAAGTGCCCTTGTTTCGATTACAACATTTTATTTCGGCTGGATTTTGAACCCGCAAAACCAAGGCGCTTCTTTGCAACTAAGATTTAGGCTAAGGGGGGAAGAGAGCGGTTTTTGTTCGGAGCTATTTGAGACTTCTCCTTTGGAGCGAAATCGAAAAAATCTTGTGCATGCCACACAGCATCCCACTAGAAGACAATTTCACTGACATCATCGCCAAAGCCCAGCGGGGACTTGGATTGAAGAATGAAGAACTTGCCGCTCGCTCGGGCGCAACCGTTGCTGAAATAGAAAGTCTGAAAGCCGGCATTTTTGATGAAGTGGCACTCCGCAAAGTGGCTTCTTCCCTTGGGCTAGGCGCAGAGGCGCTTTTGGCTTTGGCGGAGTCCCGTTACAAACCGGCTCCTGTCGAGGAGCCTGAGGGCCTGGCGTGCTTCAACTCGGTGTTCGACGTCATGACGGTGAATTCCTTTGTCGTGTGGGATCCCATGACGAAAGAGGCAGCGTTTTTTGACACCGGCGCCGATGGCCAGCCGATGCTCGATTTTGCTGCGAGTCATGGACTGAAGGTGAAACACATTTTCATCACTCACATCCATACTGACCATGTTTTTGACTTGGATCGCTTGATGGGAAAAACCGGCGTTCGAGCCTGGGTTTGCGAGAAGGAACCGCTATCTGGAGCGGAGTCGTTCCGCGCCGGACGAGTTTTTCAAATCGGTAGCCTAACTGTCAACACCCTCCCAACCAGCGGACATGCAGCGGGCGGGGTGACCTATTTTATCCAAGGTCTCACAAAGGCCATCGCAGTGCTTGGAGATTCCATGTTCGCAGGCTCCATGGGCGGAGGCATGGTTTCCTACGCCGATGCCCTGCGCAACAACCGTGAACAAATTCTGACCCTTCCGGACACCACCATCATCTGCCCCGGCCACGGTCCGCTCACCACTGTCAGCGAACAAAAACACGCCAATCCCTTTTTTGCCACTTAAACCCGAATCCAACGAAAGAAGAGGTTCTGACACGACCACCCTCACCACGCAGGACACCGTGTAAATCTATAGTGGCGCGATCCTTGATAGCACTGCGGGTCTTTATCAAGCCTTCCTGTTTATCAAGACCAAAAATCTGCGTTCAGGGATACTCACTTCCAGGTCGAGTAAGGATTTTTTGTGAGGCAGGAATTGTAGTAGCGGGCATCGTGGGAGACTTCCTGCCCAACCCAATCCGGCAAGTTTACCGGCTGGTCTTCGCGCTCCAACTCGATTTCGGCGACCATGAGGCCTTCATTTTCGGCATGGAAGATATCCACCTCCCACTTCATGGCATCGTATCGCACGATGTAGCGCGTTTTATCGATCAGAGGGCGCTCGCAAAGCGCCAGCATGAGTTCCGCATCGCGCACGGGGATATCGTATTGGAGTTCCAGACGCGTGATGCCCTCCCGAGCGCCTTTCACAGTGAGAGTCGCCCGCTCGCCAGCGATGCGCACACGCGCGCTCTTGCGGGAGTCCGAGCAAAGGTATCCTTGCGAAAGCCGCTTGGGAGTGCCCTCCACCAAAGAACGCCAGCCATCGTTGACGATGAGAAATTTTCGTTCGATCTCCAAGGGTTCGGCGCCGGGCTTTTTCATCCCGCTTGAATAGCCATTTTCGGCGACAATGGCGAATGCTTTGCCGCGCGGCGTCGCATGGATTTGAGATTGCCCGCCATAGGGAAGCGGTTCAAAGTTCTAGCGTTTTGCATAAATGCGTCTTTTAACTTTCTTACTACTTCCTCTATTTCTTGCGACCGCATGGGGACAAGTCTCCACTCCACTGCCCGAAGAATCCACCAAAGCAGCCATTGAATCCGTGCTGGCTGATTTTGATGCAAAGAAAAATGATGAAGCCCTCACAAAGTTGGAGGTCTTGCAGAAGAAACTTCCAGACGATCCACTCATCCTGAATCTCATTGGGTCCGTCTACATCAAAAAAAAGGATTTCCTTGCGGCAGAAAGCTATTTTCGCAAGGCCATAAAAAAATCCCCTGGTTTTTTTCCGGCGCTCTACAACATAGGAGAAATACTTTTTCTCGAAAAAAAATACACCGAAGCCCGCAAGCATTTTCAGGCCATGAGGGGCTCGGATACTCGAAACGAACTGCTACAATTCAAGGTGGTCCTCTGCGATCTGGCACTCCATGATACCGAGAGCGCCAAGAAAGTGATGAATGCCATCAAGTATCCAGGCGACTCCCCAGCGTGGTATTACGCCCATGCCGCTTACGAGAGCAAAGCGGGCAACAAAAAAAAGGCCCGAGAATATGTTGCCGGCGCAAAATACATTTTCGGCCCGAAGACCTCCCTCTTTGATGAAACCTTTGAAGATGCAGGTATAAGCCTGAAATGACCCGCCTTGGTAAGAATCACTCTACGAGCTCACCCAAACTATGAAAAACCAACCCCGTCCGCTCCGATCCCGCTTGAGCGGTGAAAAGCGACTCAACCCGCCTGATGTGCTTCTTCACGAGAAAGCCCGTGTGCTCGTCACCGGCGCTGGCGGATTCATCGGCAGCGCACTTGTGCATGCTCTCAACGAACGCGGCATCACGCAGATCATTGTCACGGACTGCCTCGGTGAGGACGAGAAATGGAGGAATCTTCTCCCGCTAAAATTCGAGGACTATGTGCCAGCGGATGAATTTTTGAGCTACATCGAGGAGGATGCAGACCATTTCGGACGCTTCTCGGCGGTCTTCCACTTGGGAGCCTGCTCTGCCACCACGGTCACGGACTCCGATTTCGTGCTGAAAAACAACTACGCCTACACCAAGTCCCTCTGCCGCTGGGCACTCTTCTCGGGCGCGCGCTTCGTTTACGCCTCCTCCGCCGCAACCTATGGCGACGGCAACGCGGGGATGGATGACAAAGTCGAGGACCTCTCACGCTTTCGTCCGCTCAATCTTTACGGCTACTCGAAGCACCTTTTCGACCTGTATGCCTCGCGCGAGGAAATTCTCCCGGACATCATTGGCATCAAGTATTTCAATGTATTTGGACCAAACGAATACCACAAAGGCGACATGCGCAGCCTCGTCTGCAAGGCGTTCGATGAAATTCAGAACACAGGCCGCATCCGCCTCTTCAAAAGCTACAAGCCAGAATACCCCGATGGCGGCCAGATGCGCGACTTCGTTTATGTGAAGGATGCCGTCGAGATGACCCTCCACCTCGCTGAGAATGAAGAAGCAGGCGGCCTATACAACGTAGGCTCCGGTGTGGCACGCACCTGGATCGATCTCGCGAACGCCCTCTTCGCGGCCCTGGGAAAAACTCCGAACATCGAGTTTTTCGACATGCCGGAAACCATCCGCCACCAGTATCAATACCACACCTGCGCAGACATCTCGAAACTCCGTGCGACCGGCTACAGCAAGCCAACCACTTGCCTCGAAGACGCCGTGCGCGACTATGCCGTCAACTACCTCCTGCCCGGAAAACGGCTTGGCGAATAGTCGTCCAGCCACACCCCGTTACGCCTGCCAGCGCTGCACAAACTGCTGCCGCTGGCCGGGCTTCGTGAAACTCACGGACTCGGACATCAGCGCCATCTCAAATTTTCTGGGCCTCTCGGAAATCGACTTTATTCAGGAATTCACCCGCCTTCGCCCTCGCCGCGATGGACTTGCGCTCACCGATCAAGCGGATGGCGCCTGCATTTTCCTCGAAGGCCGCGCCTGCCGCATCCAGCCTGCAAAGCCAATCCAGTGCTCCGGATTTCCCAACGAATGGAATTTCCCCGGCTGGCGCGATGTGTGCGAAGCGATTGAGATTTCAGAGACGGGGAACATGGAAAAACAGGGTTAGTGATTTAACCGCGAAACCTCTTTCAGAAACAAAGCCATCTTTTTTCTGTCTGGAGCGGAGCGAAGAAATTTTGGGTTTCTCAACGCGCTTCGGATGTGGAAACGGAGACTGTTTGGCCGATGCGGAGGGGAATAGGAGGATTTCCTGTGACTTTGATGCGCACTGGGAAACGGTTGGGAAGGCGGACCCAGTCAATGGTTTGGCTCACTTTGGGAAGAAGTTCCACAGTGGAACCGTTGGGGTCGAATATGCCCCAAGCCACACTTTCGATGAGGCCCTCGAAGGGTTCATCATTGCGACCGATGAAGGTTATGGATGCCTTGCCACCTTCTTGGAGGTGGTGGAGTTGAGTTTCCATAAAGTAGGCGGCTACCCAGAATGAGCTGGAGTCAACGAGCGCCAAGAGTTGCTCGCCAGCGTAAACATAGGTGCCAACCGAGGTGTTCATGTTTGTGAGGTAACCATCGACGGGAGCGAAGATTTTTGTGTAGCCAAGGTTGAGTTGGGCTGACTGGAGATTCGCTTCGGCGGCGGCGGTATTCGCCTGGGCTGCGGCATAGGAATCCTGGGCATTCTGCAGGTCGCGGAGGTCGTTGACTTTGGTCTGGTAGAGCACCGTCTGGCGGTCTAGCTCCTGCTTCGCCTGCACCTCGGCAGCTTGGGCCTGTTGGAGCTTCGCGCCGCAGTTGTTAACGATAGCGATGTAGGTCGAGGGATCGACTTCAAAGAGGAGGTCGCCTTTTTTGACCTGCTGGTTGTCGCGAATGGGAATCTGCACGATGGGACCGGCGACGCGACTGGCTATACCAACGACATTGGCGCGGACTTGGCCGTCGCGGGTCCAGGGTTCGGTGGAATAACGATTATAGATTCCCAGTGCCGCAATGAGGGCGAGAATAACGACGGTCGTCGTTAAGAGATAAGCGGAGGTTTGTTTCATGGAGCAAGGCAGAGTCCCAAAGCCGAACCAAGCAGGACCACGAGAGCTATAAAAAGAAGAGGGAGATTCCAGAGATGCCTAGTCCAACCGAGTTGTTCGATAACAACGAGAACGAACCAGGCCGCGAGGAAACCGATGGTGGCGATTGCCATTTCCCAGGGTATAAGAAATTCCCCTAACAGGAATTGAGCGGAACTGAGCTGATTTAACATCGATAAAAAATTCTCTCAGCACTTTAAAGTAGAGGCAAGCCCATGCAATAAGGCCGACCAGCAGGACAGCTATAGAGAAGATTTCCAACTGCCTTGCTCGTTCAACATGTTAAACTGGAAGATGTTGAACTCGGAACACCACGAAAAATACAACAACCAAAGACCGCATTCCTCGCTGGAGGGGATGACTCCGGGGGACTTTGCAGCACGCTGTCTTGCTACGCTTCAGCCTACGCTCCGCAAGACAGTGAAACCAACTCGAAAAACCAACAGATCTTATTATAATAGTTGGATCAAATTTCGGGAGTACTTCAAAATTGTTGCTCCAAAGCATTGTTATTTTTAAAAAAAGCAAGCGGAGACTTCGGCGGTTTGCCTGTTTAAGCATTGCTTCCCCTGCTTGATTCCGCAGGTATTTTTGACACGATCCTTGGGTAGTGATTCCGCCTAGCAAAAGACCTGTTCGTATTCTGATCCTGACCGCCAGCATGGGCGAAGGTCACAATACCGCCGCGCGCAATATCCAGCATGCCCTGCAGGCCGTGGCGGGGAGCGCAGTGGAGGTGCTTGTGGTGGATCCCTACACGCGGACAAACCCTGTGGTGAACCGGTGCATCCAAAGGGGATACGCAGCGGCCATAAATAACTACCCACGGCTTTGGAAGATGGTTTTTGCAATGCTTAGCCAGCCGAAAGTTATCGAGGGAATGGCGCCGCTTTTGCTGCAGCTCACCAACGCGGTGCATTCGCTGGTGCGAGAGTTCCAGCCGGATCTGATCGCGTCCACCTACCCGGTCTTCGGCTACATCATGCAAAGAATCCGCCGCGCGGACCCGGCTGTAGACATGCCATTCTATATGGTCATCACAGATTCCACGATGATCAACCAGACCTGGTATCGCTACCCTTGCGACGGGGCGATCGTGGCTGATGAACCTACGGCGGAAGTTCTGCGCGGGGATGGCGTGGCTGAGGAAAAAATTTACATTCTGGGTTTTCCTGTCGGTCTGCAATTCGATGAATTCATTCCTGCGCCGCCTCCTCAAGATGGCAGCTGGCGACTGCTCTTTTTTCCAGGCGGTCCACTGCATCGTGCATTTGAAACGCTACACCATCTTTCCACAATTGAGAAAGCCAGTGTCACAGTCATCACAGGCCGCAGACAAGATGCGCATGCAGCCCTTTTGCGTGCGGGTCTGCCGAAGCGGGGTCACCTGATCGGTTGGACTGACAAAATGCCAGACCTCATGGGGTCGCATCATATTTTCATAGGCAAAGCCGGAGGGGCGACCGTGCAGGAGGCCATCGCTGCGCAGATTCCTTTTGTCGTGAACCATATTGTTCCCGGACAGGAGGAGGGCAACATCGCACTCATCCAGCAAATGGCGATTGGCGCTCTCGCCGCAAACAGCCCAGCAGATATCCTGCATATCGTAAAGGGGGCCATGGCCAACGAAGCCGCTCTCTGGAGGACATGGCGCAAAAATCTTGTGCAGATTCAAAAACCCTCCGCCTCAAGAGCCATAGCCTCGTTTCTTCTGGAGCAGGCAATCAGCCACGAATCCTAATCGCAACCGCACGCTCAGCACAGGGGTTTAAAAAACCTCAACCGACGGCGGGTTGTTGCTGGGTAAGGCAATGGAAGGCTCCAAGACCCCAGATAAGTTCCCGGCAGTCGATTGGAACGATGCGCCGGTTGGGGAAGGCCTCGTGCAAAGCAGAAACCGCCCAAGAATCGTTGTGCTCGTTGAAAACCGGCAGAAGGACAAGCGAATTGGCGATGTAGAAATTTGCATAGCTTGCGGGCAGGCGCTGCCCGTCGCGCATGATGCGAGTGGGCATAGGCAGCGTAAGCACGTGGAGAGGTTCGCCACCCGCAAGACGCATGGTGTGCAGCCGATCAAGATTCTGCTTCAAGGGCTCGAAATTGGGATCGTGTTCGTCCTCCTCCACGGCGGTGATAACGGTTGATGGGCCGATGAAGCGCGTGATGTCATCGACGTGGCCATCTGTATCGTCGCCCTCGATGCCGTCGCCGAGCCAGAGGATTTTTTTTACACCGAGTTTATCCCGGAGCATTTTCTCGATCGACGTGCGATCGAGCGTGGGATTACGATTTGGATTGAGCAGGCAGCTCTCGGTGGTGAGAAGAGTGCCCTGGCCATTGGTATCGATCGATCCACCTTCAAGTATAAAATGCTCAAAGTTGAAGGAGTGCAGACCCAGAGCTTTCGCAATCGCAGGAGGCACGGCATTATCCTCGTCGAAGGGCGAAAGTTTGTAGCCCCAAGCATTAAATCCGAAATTCAGCACGGCGAGCTGCGGCGATTTGTCGCGCTTCAGAAAAATAGGCCCGTGGTCGCGGCACCATGGTTCATCTGTGGGGATGTGGAAATACTCGACGCGGTCCGGAGGACAGGAGCGGAGTAGCTTGCGAACAGCTTTCTCCTGCTCGCAACCGCTGACATTGATGCGGACAATCTCGGATTCAGCGAGGGCCTCCACCATTTTAACGAAGGTGGGAAGAACCCGATCATAAGATCCCGGGAAGCTGTTGCAATCGGGTTGGGGCCACGAAATCCAAGTCGCCTCGTGAGGTTCCCACTCGGCCGGCATGCGATATCCTTTTTCTGAGGGACTGATTTCAATCATGAGACAAATGGTTTTCCGTTACTCAGCCGGAAGGACAAGGCAAAGTTGTAAAAAAATTTTTTTGGGGGGTTGAAAAACCATTTGCATTTGTTTGGTATGGCAATCTGAATGGCATGCAAAAGCGGCGGGAACTTACAAGTCTCCCGCCGCTTCACACTATTCCAGTCTATCCCTTAGATGGCTTTTTCCCCTGTTTCATCCGTGCGGATGCGAATAGCCTCCTCGACCGGCGAGACAAATACTTTTCCGTCTCCAATTTTGCCAGTCTTGGCGGATTTCACAATGGCCGATAGAGCGCCCTCGAGGAGCGAGTCGGTGACGACTACCTCGATTTTGATCTTAGGCAGGAAATCCACGGTGTATTCACTGCCGCGGTAGATTTCGGTGTGGCCTTTCTGGCGGCCGAATCCTTTGACTTCGCTGACGGTCATTCCTTCGATCCCGAGGTCGGCAAGGGCCTCTTTAACTTCTTCGAGTTTGAAGGGTTTGATGATGGCTTCGATTTTTTTCATATTTTTATATCCTTCTTATGAGTAATGTATTAGTCGATAAGATATCCCTCTTCACCGTGCTCTGAGGTGTCGAGACCTGCATCTTCAACTTCTTGAGTTGGGCGAAGGCCGATGGTGTATTTCACGATCAGGGCGATGAGTGTTGTCGCCACGACAGAGAGGACGATGGTCAGGACGCAGGCTTTAAGTTGGTTCAAGAGGAGGCCGTCCATCAGGTTCATGCTTTCCAGCACGCCATTGGCGGAAGGACTCGCGAAGATGCCAGTTAGGATGGCTCCCAGTGTGCCGCCAACGCCATGTACGCCGAAGGTGTCCAGGGCGTCGTCATAGCCTAACATCTTCTTCAGGTAGACGACTGCAAAGAAGGGAACGATGCCAGCTATGACAGCCATGATCATCGCGCTTGCAGGTGTAACGAATCCAGCCGCAGGAGTGATGACAACGAGACCAGAGACGATGCCCGAGCAGAAACCCAACACGCTGGGTTTGCCTTTGAGAATCCATTCCACAACACCCCAGACGAAGCCAGCGGTCGCAGCGCAGATGAATGTGTTAGTGAAAGCGTTTGCCGCGATCGCATCAGCTCCGAGTGCGGAACCCGCGTTGAAGCCGAACCAGCCGACATAGAGCATTCCAGTGCCCACCATGCAGAGAACCATGGAATGCGGAGGCATGGGAACTTTGCCAAATCCAAGACGTGGCCCGAGAATAATGCAGAGTACAAGAGCGGACCATCCGGAGCTCATGTGAACCACCGTGCCGCCTGCGAAATCGATCGCTTTGATGCCGGCATCGGCATTAAGAGGACCGCACATGAAACCATTAACGGCCCAAACCATGTGGGCGAGCGGGAAGTAAACAACAAACATCCAAATAGCGGTGAACAGGAGCACTGCGGAGAATTTCATGCGCTCTGCAGTGGCTCCGAAGATGAGCGCCGGAGTGATGATGGCGAAAGTTAGCTGGAACATTGCCCAGATGTAGTCGGAGATCCAGTAGTAGCCCGCGCCGACATTGCCTGGGAGCATCCCGTTAAAGCAGGCTTGCGCCAAGTCGCCTATGAAAGCGTTGCCACCGGAGAAAGTGAGACTGTATCCACAAAGGAACCAGAGAATCGTGACCAAGCCAGCGATCCCAAGCGTCATGGCCAAGATCGAAAGCACATTCTTCGAGCGCACCAAGCCGCCATAAAAGAGGGCCAAGCCGGGAAGTGTCATGAAAAGCACTAGAGCCGTACTCACCATTTGCCAAGCGTTATGGCCGGGGCCGGGGCCGGCGATCTTGGAGGCAACATCAGGCGTGCGAGCCGAGTTGTTGACATAGGCCTCGAGATCGGCGATTCGCTGCTCCATGGTCGGGTCAGCCGGTGCTGCAGCCTCAGCTGGAGCGGTCGTAGTTTCGCTTATTACGGTTGTGGTAGTCGTTTGTTCAACGACTGTTGTGGTAGCGTCTTGAGCAAACGCCGCCGATAGGGTGAGAGACCCTGACGCGATAATCGCAGCTGCAAGGTGGACCAGTGTTTTATTTGTTTTTAGCATGGTTGTATTGGATTGTTGAGTGTTTGCGGATGGTAAATCCGAAAACTGAATCACAATAAGCAATCAGCATGCCAACCTGTTTCTGTAGGAAGAGGAACAAAGGAAGTGCAAAAAAACCAACACACAGACCCTAGATGTCGTTTTTTATTCACTCAGCTTTGATATCATGGTGCAGCTTCCCAGGGTGAGTACGCACGGGACGCCTGTGAATTCCGGCTTTTGCCCAAGATTGAACATGGCATGGTGTTGTCCACCGTGATTGACCCCAAGACAAATTCCAATTCGAGCGTGCCGATGCAGAGCAACCTGCACCGAGGCGCATCCTCACGGCTTCGGGATTGTTCATGTAGGCTAAGGCTTGAATTTCCTATCGGTTAAAATCGGTATTGAAAGCATGCCTGCGTTTCTCCTCTCGGCATCGCACATTTTAAGGTCGGCATGCTTTTCATCGGCTGGCAGTCCTGCACGCGTGGCCTTGCCCTACTGCGAATCGCTGGGCTCCAACGTGTGAGGGCAGCACGTTCTTCCTATTCGCGGGGGGATGGCCGCCAGCCTCGTTTTTTCAACTGCCGAATTTAGGATAAAATCTGTTTATCCCCTGATCCGCTGTTGATTGCTGGTGCCTCGTTCTCTGCGAGAAAATGACCTTACGAGTAATCGACAGCTTGAGCTTGTTCCACGTCGGCGTGGGGATTGTGTTCGAGGAGGGGCTTCGAGAGCAAAAGGGACGTTACCGCTCAACTCAGAACGACAGCTAAGAGCTTCATGCCTGAATTTTTCTGGGCGGCTCCTTACTGCAATAGCGCTCGGCAGGCGCGGCAATAGTCCGCGATTTTTTCGGCTTTGAGCACTCCTGACACGATGGCCACACGCTGGGCTCCGGCGGAGAGGACTTCAGGGAGGTTCTCGCACTTGATGCCGCCGATGCAGTAGATCGGCAAATCCACAAGACGATGGACTTCAAGGATTTGCGACGTTCCGATGGATGTGTAATCTGGTTTCGTGGGCGTTGAAAAAAGCGGCCCGAAGCCAATGTAGTCGGGCTTTTCTTGGAGGGCC
>JBIJCR010000081.1:0-10943 GCA_044344595.1 Terrimicrobiaceae bacterium | reverse complement strand
GACAACGCACAAGGTATTCGGCGAGGGCATCGCAGTATTGACAGGGGATGCCTTGCTGACGGTTGCCTTCGAGATTTTGGCACGCACAAAAGCGACCGCACGCCACGGAATGGGGGATTTTCTGTGCGAGCTTTCCAAGGCCGCCGGGAGCTCGCATCTCATCGGTGGTCAAGTGGCGGATGTCGAAGCGGAGAATCAAAAGATAAGCCCGGTGGGCCTGGAATTCATCCACCTTGGCAAGACGGCGGCCATGATGTCTGTGAGCCTCCGGCTTGGCGCCATGTCGGCGAATGCGACGCACGCCGAGTGCCGCTCGCTCGGGAAATTTGGCACGCATCTGGGGCTGGCATTCCAGATAGTGGACGACATTTTGGACATCACGCAAACAAGCGATCAACTCGGAAAGAGCGCAGGGAAGGATGCCGCCGCTGGCAAGGCCACCTACCCTGCGGTCTTCGGCCTGGAAAAATCCCGCAAGGAGGCCGCCCGCCATACGAACCTCGCTCTCCGAGCCCTGAAACCTTTTGGCGAGCGCGCTACCTTCCTGCGGGGCATTTCGGATTACCTTCTCAACCGCGAATTCTAATGGGATCACGTCTCTTCTGGCTCTCATTTGGAGGAGCGCTCCTCATCACCTCGCTATCGGCCTGGGTATCTTGGGAGTTTTTTATCAAGCCGATGGATGCCGCTGTGCGGACATCGAACCTCTTGCATGAGAAATTTCAGGAATCACTGGGTGTCTCGCCCAGAATCCTTGCCAATGCCGGCGTCCTTTTTTCCCAGAAAAGCGAACTTGAGAGGCTCGTCCTCTCAAGCGGCGAGGTCAGTGTGAGGGAAACATTTGAAGGTCAGAAGCCCGGCGGCGGGGATTTCTCGGCAGCCGCCTGTTTCCGCGTCGAGGGGGGATTCTTTCTCCGCGAGCCTTTTCAAATCAATGTCCGGCGGGGTGGCGCTGTCGCTGAAGTCACCCTGCCGCAGGTCAAAGTCCTGAGCCTTGAGATGACCGCGCCGGTTCTGTTTCAGCCCGAGGATTTGGCCTGGGATCGAATACCGGACCGCTTGCAAACAAGGATTACGAAGGCGCTCGACCGCCGCGCCAAGCGGGACTTGCTGGAAGGCGGACTCCTGAAGCGGGCCGAGCAAGAGCTTCGCGAAAAGGTGCGTGGAATCGCAGCTCAGGCTGGCTGCGAAGTGGTTTTTGTTGGTGACAGAGATCCAAATGAAGACGGGGTGCCCAATCGTTGACGCCGACTCACTCGGAAGATAGGGTTCCTGCCTTGCAAGATGACCACGCTTGACCGCTATGTTTTGCGGAAATTTTCCGTTCCATTTCTTTACTGCTTTGCCGGGTTTGTAGGCATCTGGTTCATTTTTGATCTGGCGGACAACCTGCAGGATTTCATCCAAGGACAGGCCTCTGTCGAGGCGCTCATTGATTACTATGCTTCGCAGGTGCCGGAAATCATCGTGATAGCCATGCCGTTGGCGACGCTGTTGGCTTTGCTTTACTCGCTGGCGAGCATGTCGCGCTCGAACGAAATCATTTCGATGTTGGGTGCCGGGCGGAGTATTTTAAGAATTCTCGCGCCTTTACTATTTGTCGGTATGATTCTTACAGGGGTAACCGCGTTTTTTAACTATGAGGGTGCACCCCACGCGACTGGTATGAAAAAGGTCATTGTCGGCGATATTAAGCGGGGGAAAAAGAGCGATAAAACCATCAAAGGCCACCTCTTCCGCAACCGGGAGGATCATCGAACCTGGTTTGTGGCTCGGATGTCTTTGCGCGGCGAACGGATGCAGGATGTGCAGATCATTCAACAGGATGCGGATGGAAACATCCTTCAGCAGTGGTATGCGCGGGAGGCGGTGTTTGATCCGCTGGTGGCGCGTTGGATCCTGCTCGGTGGGAAGTATGTCGAGATGGATAGAGAGGGCAACATTTTGAAAAGCGAGATGCCGGGAAATATAGCCATCGAGGGCTGGTCGGAGACCCCTTGGCGCATTTCGAGCTCTATGCTCAATGCGGATTTTCTCTCCGTGCCGGAGCTGAACGACTATCTGAACCACAATGCCGACTTTCCCGAAAACCGCCTTGCCGCCTACCGAACCCACTGGCACTACCGCTGGGCGATGCCAGTCGTTTGTTTTCTTGTTATTTTTGTGGCAGCCCCGTGCGGGATCGTTTACTCGCGGCGGGGCGTTCTGGGTGGCGTTGCCTTGGCGATCGGCATGTTTTTCTCGCTCGTCTTTTTTAGCAGTCTCTTCATCGCCCTTGGCAAGGGCGGGCGCGTCTCGCCTTTCACCGCAGCCTGGGGGCCGATGATCGCTTTTTTTATTGTTGGCCTTGCTCTTCTCTGGATGAAGTCAACAAACCGCGAAATGCCAAAATTCAAAATACCTGGACTTTCATGATGCAAGCCGACTGGGAGATCAAATCACGCGCCCACACCTGCGCACGCACGGGATACGAATTTCAAGAGGGTGACCACTTTTACACGCTCCTGATTCGCGAGGGAGATGGATTCCGCCGCGAAGACCTTTGCGAAGACGCTTGGAAGAATCGGAATGACAACATCCAGCCCTTTTCCTTCTGGCGTTCGAAATACGAACCACCCGCCGCTGCCGCTCCCGAGGCGATGGCCAAGGACGATGCCGAGAGTCTTCTCCGCCGTTTGATTGCGGGCAATGATCCTTCCCATAAAAACGCATGTTACATTCTTGCTCTTATGCTTGAGCGTAAAAAAATGCTTCGTCCTGTTCAGAGTCGTGATGAGGACATGCTCGTTTACGAACATGTCGTCACAGGTGAGACGATCGTCATCGCCAATCCCCATTTGAGCTTAGACCAAATTCCGGATGTCCAGCGCGAGGTGGGTGCGCTTTTGGAAGACAGGGCCTGACATGTCATCCGGGCCGCTGCTCTTTCTGGCCCCTATGGCTGGGGTTACGAACACTGTTTTCCGCGGCCTGTGCAAGAACTTGGGAGCGGATGTGCTTACGACAGAGTTTGTTTCCGCCGAGGGCATCCTGCACCGCAATGAACGCACACGCCGGTATTTGGAATTCCAACCGCTGGAGCGTCCGCTGGGAGTTCAGCTTTTCGGCGCTGATCCTTCGCGTCTGGCAGAGGCGGTGAAAGCCGTGATCGACTGGGTCTCGCCCGATTTTATCGACCTGAATTTCGGCTGTCCGGTGAACAAAGTCGTGGCCCGTAACGGAGGTTCGGCCCTACTCAAGGACTGTCCGCTCCTGGCGAGTGTGGCCCGCGAGGTTGTCGCTGCGGCGGGAGGCTTGCCGGTCACTGCCAAAATTCGCATTGGATGGGATGCCCGCTCGGTCAATGCCCTGGAAACCGCCCGCATTTTGGAAGGCGAGGGGATATCCCGCCTCGCCGTGCATGGGCGCACGAAGGAACAGGGCTACACAGGAAATGCTGATTGGCGAATGATCGGAGCGGTTGCCAATGCGGTGAAGATTCCAGTGATTGGCAATGGGGATATCGATTCGGCCGCCGTTGCGCTTCAGCGTCTCAGGGAAACAAATGTTACGGGCCTGATGGTCGGTCGGGCAGCGATGTGCCATCCATGGATTTTTCGGGAAATCCGATCTGCGATTGATGGCGGCGGCGCTCCCGAGGCTGTAAGCCTGAGAATGAAGTGGGACTTCATTTTTGAGCACACGCGGCGCGAGATCGAATGGTGGGGCGGCAAGGAGGAATTGGCGATCCGCTCCATGCGAGCGCGCTTCATGTCCTACACGCGCGGTCTTCCGGGCGGGGCCCGTTTACGCGAACGCCTCCAGCAGGTCACTTCCGAGGAGAGTCTCCGGGACATTGCCGCCGGGCATTTGCTCGAATATGGCGATAAACAGCTCTGAATCCTGCTACGCAAGGCGCTCGAAACTCCAGTCGGGAGCGGGAGCTTCAAAGAGCGTGGCCTCCTTTGTGAGCGGATGGCGGAAGGTGAGCTTCCAAGCATGCAGGCAAAGTGGCGGTTCCTCGGTTGAGAGGGTTTGGCGGTTTCCCAGAGCGTGGCCCGGCAAATACACCGGATCGCCACAAATCGGGAAACCGAGATGCCACAAGTGCAGTCGAATCTGATTTGTGCGGCCAGTTAGGGGATGGGCCTCCAGCAAGGCGGTGCCGTCGGGGTCTCTGCGGATGACGCGGAATTCCGTGCGGGAGGGAAGACCATTCTCTGCATCAACCTGGCGGGCTCCCGCGTTCACAGGCTCCTCGCCGATCGCCGCATCACAAAAAAATGTGTCCTGCGTTGGATGTCTCGTCACGCGGGCAAGGTAGGTTTTTTTGACTTCACCACGCTCGAATTGTGGCTGCACGAATTTGGCAAAGTGCCTAGTGCGGGTAAAAACGACCAACCCAGTCGTGTTGGCATCCAGTCGGTGCGCGGGTCGTGGTTTCTGTGGATGGTACACCGTTTGAAGGATCGCCTGAAGCGTGTTGCGGTTGAAGCGGCCGCTCGGGTGGATCGGCAGCGGGGCTGGTTTGTTGAGGACCAAAATTGCCTCATCCTCATGCAGGATGTGGATATCGGCGTTTACCTCCGGCTCCACCTCTGCGGGAGTTTTGCGATAAAAGCGGTCTCCTGCACGAGCAGTGAGGCTGGGTTGGACGGGTTGGAATTGCGAATCGAGTAGCAGGGAATTTTCAAAAACCTTCTGCCAATCATCCATCGGCGTGTGGCTAAAAATAGAGGCTATCGCCTCAAGAATGGCGACTTCGTCGTATGCTGGCGGAATCACAATCGGGCGGAAGTTGTCACAAGGCGTGCTACCGGGGAGGGGAGTGGTGGCATTCCGGATCGCCTCCTCTCTCCGCGAGATGCTGAGAGCCATTTCCTGATCCTCCGATATGAAGCAAAAAGGGCAGGATTTGCCTGCGACATAGCGGGGATCGTTTTGATCATTTGCCGTGAGCGGCGAGAGGCAGCGGAAGCACTGTGAGGAATCGGTTTCGCGCAGGGCGGGATCAAGCCCAACGCGTTGGTCGAAGACGAAGCATTCGCCGTCGTAGTGCGCACCGCCGCATTCCTCGAAGTATTTCAGGATGCCTCCATCAAGTTGATGAATATTCCGGAAGCCCTGGCTTTCCATGTAGGGGCCTGCCTTCTCGCAACGAATGCCCCCGGTGCAAAACATCACCACCGGCTCGTCTTTGAGTGATTCGGGAAGTTTGGCAACGGCTTGAGGAAAATCGCGGAAATGGTCGATGCCGGCCGGGAGAGCCCCACGAAATGTACCGAGCTTGATCTCGTAGTCGTTCCGGGTGTCCAGAAGAGTGACCTTTCGGCCTTCATCGAGCCATTGTTTAAGCATTGCGGCGGGGAGTTTGGGTGATGTTCTGCGGGCAGGATTAATGCCCTCAACCCCGAAGGCGATGATCTCCTTTTTGATCCTCACGAGCATTCGCGAGAAAGGTTGATGCTGACTCAGGCTAAATTTCGGCGCCAGATCTTCGAGACCGCTGACACTGCGGAGTTCCCGCAGCAGAACCTCGACGCCCCCCGCCGAGCCGGCAACGAAAAGGTTGATGCCTTCGGTGCTCAGTAGAATCGTGCCTTTGAGCGATTGCTCCCGGCAAAGTCCGATGAGGCGCTCACGGAGTGTCTTCAGATCGCTTAATTCGGCGAAGCGATAAGCTGCAATATTGCTGATTTGCGTTGAAACTATGGGGCTCACGGGCTTCTCAGATTCCTCCAAAGCGGCGGGAACGGGATTCGTAATCTTCCAAGGCCGCTAAGAAATCCTCCCGGTCGAAATCGGGCCAGAATTTTTTCGTCACATGAATTTCCGTGTAGCTTAGTTGCCAGAGGAGAAAATTGGAAATGCGCATCTCGCCTGAGGTGCGGATGAGCAGGTCGGGATCGGGGATGCCTGCGGTGTTCAGCCGGGATTCGAAGACCTCCTTGGTGATGGCGTCCGGGTCGAGTTTCCCTGCGGCGGCATCGCGTGCGAGCGACTGCACGGCATCGAGGATTTCGGTGCGTCCGCTGTAGCTTAGAGCCAGGGTGAAGTGGAGTTTGTTATTCGCGATCGTTGCATCCATGCATTCGCGCAGCTTGCGTTGGCAGACGCTCGGGAGTTCATGGATGCGGCCGATGTGGTGAAGGCGAATGCCTTCACGGACCATCTCGTCACGTTTTTGGTTAAGGAAGTTTTCGAGCAGAAGCATGAGACCATTCACTTCCAGGGCCGGGCGTTTCCAGTTCTCCGAGGAAAACGCATACAGCGTAAGATATTGCACGCCGGTGTCCAAGCACGCCTGCACACAGCTTTCGATGGATTTCGAGCCAGCTTCATGTCCCGCCAAACGCGGAAGACCTCTTTGCTGGGCCCACCTGCCGTTTCCATCCATGATGATGGCAACATGTTTGGGGGTGTTGCTCACGGTCAGAGGCGAATGGTCTGCGCACGGGCGGGCCCGATGCTCACGATGGAGAGCTTCGCGCCGGTGAGTTCCGCGATTTTTTTCACATAGGCGCGGGCTTTTGGCGGAAGTTCGGAGAATTTCTTGGCCTTCTCGGTGGACTTCATCCAGCCGGGCATTTCGATGTAAACCGGTTCGCAGCGGGAAAGGTGCTCGGAGTCGGTGGGCGGGAAGTCCAGCACTTTGCCATCAAGGCGGTAGGCAACGCAGAGTTTGATCGATTCCACTCCGTCGAGTCCATCGAGGTTCGTAATGGCAAGTTCATCGATGCCATTCAAAATCACGGAATATCTCGTCGAAACGGCATCGAACCATCCGCAGCGCCGCGCGCGGCCTGTGGTGGCACCGAACTCCCGGCCCATGGCGTGAAAACGGTCGCCGAGAGCGTCGTCTTCCGTAGTGAAGGGGCCCTCGCCGACTCGCGTGGTGTAGGCCTTGAGGACGCCCATGACGCTGTCAATGCGGTGGGGTGGCACGCCGCTGCCGGTGCAGGCTCCACCGGAGGTGGTGTTCGAGCTGGTGACATACGGATAAGTGCCGTGGTCGATGTCGAGAAAGGTTCCTTGGGCGCCTTCGAAGAGCATGTTGGTCTTCATCTCGAGGGCCCGGTGGAGGAACATCACGGTATTTGTGATGAATGGGCGCAGAACTTCCGCCGCAGCTAGTGTGTCGTTGATGATCTTCTTCGCGCTCAGTGTGGGAGCGCCGAGGCTCTTGAGAAGGGCATTGTTCTCCTTGATACGCTGGGTGAGTTTTTCCTTCAGGATATCCGGGCGCAGTAGGTCGCCAGTGCGCAGGCCGGTGCGCGAGGCTTTGTCGGCATAGGCCGGGCCGATGCCACGTTTGGTGGTGCCGATTTTCTTCGAGCCTTTTTGGGACTCGCGCAGACCATCGAGGGCTTGGTGATAAGGCAAAACGAGATGGGCGGTATCACTGATGAGTAGGTTTTTCTCAACCTTCACGCCGCGTTTTCGCAGTCCTTCGATTTCGCCCACGAGTGCCACGGGGTCGAGCACCACGCCGTTGCCGATTACGCAGGTTTTCGACTTGCGGAGAATGCCGGAGGGTATGAGGTGAAGGACATATTTTTCACCTCCAATGACGATCGTGTGACCGGCATTGTTGCCGCCCTGGCTGCGGACGACGATGTCGGCTTCATCCGTGAGGAAGTCGATAATTTTTCCTTTTCCTTCATCGCCCCACTGGGCGCCGACGAGAATCGTGTTTGGCATAAATAGAGTTTTTTTACTTTGAAATAGGTGGATTGAGTGACAAGCGAAAAGACCGCGCCAATCAGGCTCGGCGTTCGCGGATTGAGGCGAGGATATCCGCTGTGACCTCAGCAAGCGGCTTGGCGCCAATGTTGCCTTTTCCGTGGAGGCGAACGCTGACAGTGCCTGACTCCATGTCGCGGTGGCCGATGACCAACATCGTATGCACACGAGCTTTCTCGGCATCGGCGATCTTAGCTTTTACTGGATCGGATCCAAAATCCGCCTCCGCGCGGACCATCTGACGGCGGAGTTCGTTGACGATCGGCTCGGCGTAGGCGATCAGGGCCGGATCGTCGTTCAGCGTGATGACGCGAACCTGCTCGGGCGCAAGCCAGAGTGGGAAGTTGCCGGCGTAGTGCTCGATGAGAAATCCGATGAAGCGCTCGTGTGTGCCGAGCGGCGCTCGGTGGATGCAGAGAGGCGTCTTCTCGGTGTTGTCGCGGTCGCGGTAGTGCAGTCCGAATTTGGCCGGAACAGCAAAATCAACCTGATTCGTGGCGATGGTGAATTCGCGCCCGATGGCGCTCCAGACCTGCACATCGATTTTCGGCCCGTAGAAGGCGGCTTCGTTCGGCACCTCTACAAAATTGATGCCGCTCTCGAGGAGAACATTGCGCACCATGTCCTCGGTTTTCTTCCAAAGCTCCGGCTCATTCACAAATTTCTGCCCCAGTTTATCCGGATCATGCGTGGAGAAGCGCATCTGGTATTTCTCCAATCCGAAAACCTTGAAGTATTGGAGATACATCTCGTTCACGGCACGGAACTCTTCCGCGAACTGTTCCTCCGTGCAGTAAATATGCGCATCATTCATGTTGAGCGAACGCACGCGCATCAGCCCGAAAAGCTCTCCGCTCTGCTCATAGCGGTAGCAGCAGCCGTATTCAGCCAGTCGCAGAGGCAGGTCCCGGTAGCTCCGGGGCTCCGCCGCGAAAATCCGATGGTGGTGGGGGCAATTCATCGCCTTGAGATAGTATTTCTCCGTTTCTCCGAGTTCCTGCAGGCGGCCGTTCAGGGATTTCCATTCCCGAAACGCCTCTACGGTCTCAGGGCTTGCCGAACCACCCTCGATGGCTTGGCGGATAGAGTCCATTTTTTGGGACATGATGGCTGATGACATTCGCTGAGAATATCAATCGACGCCACGCATGGCACTCCAAAATTCACTCTGGTTTATCAGAATCCTCGTGTGCGGCACCTTGTTTTTGCTTGGACGCATTAGATCAAAAATCTAAAGCTTCCAGCTCATGAAAACTCCCATTCGCGTTGCTGTGACCGGTGCTGCCGGTCAGATTTCCTATTCCCTCCTTCCCCGCATTGCTTCCGGTGCCATGTTTGGTCCTGATCAACCGGTGATCCTCCAGCTTTTGGAGGTTCCCATGGAAAAAGCCATGAAAGCCCTCGAGGGCGTGGCCATGGAGTTGGACGACTGCGCGTTTCCTCTTTTGAGCGGAATGGTTCTCACCGACGACGCCAAGTTGGCTTTCAAGGATGCCAACTGGTCCCTCCTTGTCGGCGCGAAACCTCGCGGTCCCGGTATGGAGCGCGCCGATCTGCTCAAGGACAATGGCAAAATCTTCACCACTCAAGGACAGATCATTGATGAGGTCTCAGCGGAGAACGCCCGCGTCGCGGTGGTGGGCAATCCTGCCAACACAAATGCCATGATTGCCGCCAGCAAGGCGCGCCGCCTCACGCCGGATCGTTTCACTGCGATGGTTCGCCTTGATCAGAACCGCGCCCAGACCATGCTTGCCAAAAAAGCAGGCGTCGCCACCACCGATGTGAGCGAGATTTTCATTTTCGGAAACCACAGCCCAACGATGTTTCCAGCCTTCGGCCACGCCAAAATCGCCGGTAACCCCGCCGAGTCAGTCATCACTGACCGCCCCTGGCTCGAGGGAGAATTTTGCGAAAAAGTCGGCAAACGCGGTGCTGCGATCATTGCCGCCCGTGGGGCTTCATCGGCCGCCTCGGCAGCGAATGCCCTCGTGGACCATGTCCGCTCGCTCGTCACTCCAGGGCAAATCCATTCCATCGCCATTAAATCCGAGGGCCACTACGGCTTCGATGCCAATGTCTGGGCTGGAATGCCTGTGAAAACAACAACGCCCGGCGCCTATGAGGTCGTGACCGGCATTCCGTTGGATGACTTCGCAAAATCCAAGATTGCTGCGACAAACAAAGAGCTCGCTGAAGAGCGCGCCATGGTTGCCGAAATGCTCGGATAGGGCAGGAAAACTCCCCCTCGCACTTTGGGAAAACGGATGCATCTTCTCAAGGAGATGCATCAGAAACCTATGATTCCGCTATGAGTGACCCGATTCTTCCCACTGCGGAGCAAATGCAGCGCCGACTGCAGGAGCTTCTGCGCGCTTCGTTTTCAACCCCGGCTCCGTCTCCAAGCGAGCCGGTGGCGCCGGTTCAAAATCCAGACACGGTTCCTCACGCGATACGGGATTTTCACCTCACACCGAAAGAGATCAAAAAGCACCTCGATCGCTTTGTCATTCGGCAGGACGAAGCCAAGAAGGTCCTCGGTATCGCTGTCTGCGACCATTACAACAATGCCCGCGTCATGGCCTCCCGTGAGGCCGATGCACCACTACTCGAGTATTCCAAGCAAAATGTCCTCCTCGCCGGCCCGACTGGAGTTGGAAAAACCTACCTCGTCAAGCATGTCGCCGAGCTCGTCGGCGTTCCTTTTGTCAAAGCGGACGCCACAAAATTCAGCGAAACCGGCTATGTCGGCGGTGATGTGGATGATCTTGTTCGTGAACTCGTCCAAAAGGCCGATGGCAACATCTCGCTCGCGCAGTATGGCATTATCTACATCGACGAAATCGATAAAATTGCCACGTCCTCGGATGTGAGCGGCCGCGATGTTAGTGGACGAGGTGTGCAGACCACTTTGCTCAAGCTCATGGAGGAGACGGATGTCCCTCTGCGCAGCGGGAATGATCTCCAATCCCAGATTCAGGCCGCAATGGAGTTTCAAAAGCGCGGCAAGGTCAGCAAGGAAACCCTTAACACCCGGCATATTCTTTTCATTGTCTCCGGTGCTTTCGACAAACTGGGTCACATTGTCACCCGGCGATTAAAAAAATCCGCGATGGGCTTTGGTGCTGCGCCCTCTCCATCGGCGAGCGAATCCGATGAATTGCTCCGCCTCGCGGGAACGAGGGATTTCGTGGACTACGGACTCGAACCCGAATTCATCG
>JBIJCR010000080.1:0-11016 GCA_044344595.1 Terrimicrobiaceae bacterium | reverse complement strand
AGCTGGAAGAAATATTAATGGCGGTTCTTTCCATGTCGAGCGTGGCACTGCGCTATTGACAGCTGGTTCCGAAGTCACCACCAACTCGGCTCAGACACCATCCCGCGGCCTCATGGGGACCACGGGCCAATCGCCCCTGATCCTTGATGAACTCGTCTGGCAACCTGTCACCTTGTTCGGTTCACGCACCGACTTCATCGTCAATGCGCGCAGCAATGTCCTTTTAGGCCCCGTCACCAACGCATTCCTTCTTCCCCAAGGTCTCAACAACAAGTTCTGGTATAAAACCCAGTTTAACACGATCGATGCCTCCTCAAGAGCGGATGTAAATTCTTTCGGAGGGTCTATCACCCACCGCCTCGCTATCACCCTGCCGGGTGATTCCTTGGCGATTCCTGTTCTCGAGGCAGCCTACCGCCAAACCTCCGCCATTTCTCCCGGAGGCGTTGGCTATTTCCGTCCTTGGCTCCGGATCGCCGAATTGAATACTTCAAACTTCCGCACCGCGGCCACAGTGTCCTTGCCATACCTCAAATCCATAGCCTTCGGCGGTGATATCAACCTTGTGGGCTCTCTCAACCTCTTCCCCTCGGCTACCGGTGGGTTGGAACTCCTCTCCTCAGGAGCCCTGAATGGACTCAATCCTTCTGGCGTCACGTCCACGACAGTGGACGGCCAGAGTGTCCAGACCACCGCATGGATCACCTCCACCATCAATCTTTCCGATGCAAATCCCGGAAGCCTGCCGGGCATGCTGACCCCCTACTCAGTTCAGGCGGCTCTGAATTCACGTGTCGCAAACACCCTTCGCGACACTACGCTCAATGCATTTGCGAATTTGAACAAGGCCTTCTCTGAAACGGGATCTTTCACCGGAGGCGCCGCCTCGATCGATGTCAAAAGCGCACTCCACCAGTCTACTCCTCTGCATGCATCCGATCCCAATCCCCTGCGCCTTTATGCCACAGGCAGCGACATGACAGGCCTCACTCTTTATTCGGCTAAGCAGGTTAGGGCCCACGCTACGCGCGACATCACCGACATTGCTTTCTATCTCCAGCACACCGGCTCCTCGAACGTTTCGATCATCTCTGCCGGTCGCGATATAATCCCCTTCAATGAAAATCATCCTCTGCGCGCTCTGGCATCCGACATCACTGCCGGAAATGCAATCATTGACGCGGAACTAGACACCGTGAGGGAGGACGCTTTGGGCAATCCTGTTCCAACCCAAGCTCTCCCGGGCGACATCCAAATCGGAGGTCAAGGTGTGCTGGAGGTCCTCGCCGGCCGAAGCGTTGACTTGGGAACTGGTGCGAACCTCGTGGACGGACGCGGCAAGGGCATTACCAGTATTGGACGCTCAAAGAACCCCTTCCTGCCGTTCGATGGTGCCGAACTCGTTGTTCTTGCTGGTGTGGGGGGTGGCCTCGGCGGTCCAGCCATCGGTCTGGCCAGCAGCATCCTGGATTTTTCAGGCCTCTCGGGCGGAACACCATCCACCGAGTTGCAAGCCATCACCAGCTTGAAAAGCCTCTTTGTTGATCTCGCGAGAATCGGCGAATCCGCCTTGGAAACCAATGACTATTCGGAGGCGGTCAAATTAGTTGATTCCCTCTTCCGCGCGGCGGGTTCGGGCGATCTCCAGACCCGCGCGCGCGACATTCGTACCGCCAGCGGCGGGGCGATCACCATCGCCACTCCGGGAGGCGGCGTCACCATGGCATCGGACATTTTCGGTAACCCCCTCACACCTCCCGGCATTGTTACCGAATACGGAGGCGCGATTTCCATCCTCACCGATGGCAATGTGGATATCGGCCAAGCCCGTATCTTCACTCTACGCGGCGGAGACCTGACCATCTGGTCGTCCAGCGGGGACATCGCCGCCGGCAATGCCCCCAAAACCGTAGTCACCGCTCCGCCGACGCGTGTCTTGATCGATGCCACCAGCGCCGACATCCAAACCGACCTTGGTGGCCTTGCCACCGGCGGCGGGATTGGCGTGTTGGCGGCTGTCGAGGGGGTCGAACCCGGCGCTGTGAACCTCATTGCGCCAGAAGGAACAGTCGATGCAGGCGACGCCGGCATCCGTGCCACGGGCGACATCAAAATTGCAGCTGCTGCGGTGGTGAATGCGGATAACATTGCGGCTGGGGGAACCACAGCAGGTGCGCCAGCCAGCTCAAGCGTTGCCGCTCCGAACATCGGCGGGCTCACCTCGGGCGCCTCCAGCAGCGCCGCCTCCAGCAGCGCCGCCAGCCAAGTATCCCAGCAAGCAAAGCCAGAGGAAAAACCAGTGGACGAACCTCCCTCTTTCATTACGGTGGAGGTTCTCGGCTATGGCGGAGGGGACAAATCCTCTGAGGAGGAGGACGAGACTCCTGTGGAGGGTTGAGTGAAGAATTATCCCCACTGGATTTGCTTGGCCCTATTGACCTGTTTCGTACTCGTTGCAGCCACGCTCGTTCTGGACTCCATGGCACGATTGGGGACCGTGGAGAAAATCTCGGCTGTTTCTTTTTCTGAATTCCCCCCAAACTCCCTGCCTCTGCCACCAGGGTGCCGAGAGGAAACGATCCTTCTGCCCCAAGCCTCCGTAGATGCGCGCTGGTGGGTCATCCACACCCGCGAAATGCTTCGCAACGGAGCATGGCGTATTCGCCACAACGATGTCGATAACGCACCCAACGGTCGGGAAGTGCACTGGAGCTCTTTCCTTATGTGGGGGCTCTCGGCGCTGGCATGGATTCGATCCTTGGGCACAGGAGAACCAATCCACCACTTTGTGGCGGACGCCGCGCTGGCGGTCGGCCCGGGTTTGATGGCCTGCCTCTTGGGCGGATTAGCCATCATAGTCTCACGCATGTGGGGATGGGCAGCCGGCCTGTTTTATCTCTTGGTCTTGCTCACATCCCGCGCGGTGACCCGCACATTTTTTCTTGGTGAAGCAGATCATCACGGAATTGTGCTGGCATTTGCATCGGCTTGTCCCCTTGCGATCCTTGCTGGCGGCTGTGGCTTTTCTAGGATTTCCAAACAAAAATCCATACACCCCGCTGACCAGGTGGCCAAGCGATGGATCATGGCGTCAGGAGTAGCCGGCGGAGCCGCACTTTGGATTAGCGCATCGACCACCCTCCCGATCCTCGTGGGCACCGGACTAGGAATCCTCGCCTGCGCCTTAATGGTAAAACCCGAGAACGGCATGCGGCAAGATCCGGGAATCTGGTTTCTCTGGGGGCTCTCGGGTTGCATTTCGAGCTTAGGATTTTACCTCTTGGAGTATTTTCCAAACCACATGGGGTGGCGCTTGGAAGTCAACCACCCTCTCTACGCCTTCGCATGGCTGGGCGGGGGATGGATTCTAGAGAAAGTCATCGCGTGGCGATCCACAGGCAAGTTCCCGCTGCGGGGTCTGGGGGGCATTGCGGGGGGTGGTCTGGCGGTCGCCTTATGCGTAGCTCCAGGAGCGGCAATAGCTCTGGCAGGGGATCAGATCTTTTGGGTTTCGGACAAATTTCTCCTCGCGCTCCACAAGGAATACATCCTTGAATTTCAAAGCTTTTTCGAACTTTACGGAAAGGAAAACCAATCGCTCTGGAGTCCGATATTTTACCATTTCTGGATCCTCGCGACTGCCGCCGGCCTTGCAGCATTGGCCTGGCATCGCCTTGTGGATTGGCTACTTCGCTGCGCCCTCTGCTTGTTGGCTCCGCCTGTTCTCATAATGCAGGCTCTCGCAATGTGGCAAGTGCGGTGGGGGTCTGCTGCCGCGGCCCTATGGGCTCTCGTGGCGCTGGCGCTCTTTACGACACTATTGCGGATACCACCCGATAAGCGCGCTCGAATCTGTGGGCTGTGGGCTGCCGTCATCGCGATTGCTATCGCCTTTCTCACAGCCACCCTCCCCACGGCGGTCGCCAGTTTTCATGATGAAACTACGGCCTTGGACTCCCCCCTCTCAGAAGCAGTGGGAGGCAATCTCCTGCTTCGCGACATCGCCCGCCGACTTGCTGAGTCATCCCCGGCAAAAGCGCCAACCGTTTTAACCGGCCCCAACTCCTCGACCGAAATGTCCTACCAGGCTGGCATCCGCACCCTCGGCACTCTCTACTGGGAAAACATGCCAGGCCTGAAATCCGCCGCTCGCATTTTCGCCGTTCAGGACGGAGATGAAGCACTGCGCTTGCTGACCCAATCGGGCGTCACTCACATCGTCGTGCCCTCGTGGGACAACTTTGCCGCTGCTTATGACGACCTGCTGTCCAAGGCTGAGGGAAGCCCCGGCGGGATGGCTTTTTTCAAAACCATATTGGAAACTGAAGACTATCCCACATGGCTCCGCCCCTTCGCTTACCCCATACCCGGCAACTCAGGGATTGATGCCCAGTCGGTCCGAATCTTCGCAGTCCTTCCCGCACAAAATGCTTTCGAGTCGTGGTTTTATCGGGGAGTTTACCATTTCGAATCCAACCAGCCCGAAAAAGCCAAGCGCGCCTTCGAGCAAGCGAGAACTATTCGCCCCGGTGATCTCGGGGTCAAAAATTACTTAGATCAACTCCACGCCTCAGAACCTAAAAACACCACCCTTCAACCCAACAAGCCATGAAAATCCATCATCTGTTCGCCATTACCTTCGTGACCACGCTTCAGCCGATCTTTGCCGAGGCCTCGCCCCTCGCTGACCTCGAAGCTGCCGCCACCTCTGGAAATGCCACAGCTCAATTCGAAATCGGCCGCTCCTATTTCCGCGGCACCGGGTTGCCGAAGGACAATGAAAAGGCCGTCGAGTGGATTCGCCGCGCCGCCGATCAAGGCCAACCGGATGCCATCGTCAGCATGGGCTATTTTTATTCCCAAGGAATGGTTCTTGAAAAAAACGAGGCTAAAGCCATCGAGTGGTTCCGCAAAGGCGCGGAGACTGGATACCCAGTGAGCCAACTCAACCTTGGCCTCATGCTCCGCCAAGCCAAGACCCTCGACCGGCAGCATGAGGAGAGCATGAAGTGGTTGATTCAAGCCGCCGACTCTGGCAACCCCGATGCCGTCCGCACCCTCGGCCAGCTTTATTTCCTCGGCGACGCTCTCCTGATGCCAGCACCAGCCAAGTCCCTGCCCTACCTTACCCAAGCCGCAGAAGCAGGCGATCCAATATCCCAAAACATGCTTGGTGTGGCTTACCGCGAAGGATACACGGGCAGCGTGGACCGAGAACAAGCGAAAGAATGGTTTCAAAAAGCCGCCCTGCAAGGAGATGTCAAAGCCCAGTCGAATCTGGCTCACATTCTCGGTGTGGAATCTCCAGCCAGCGCCGACCGGAAGGAAGCCCTCAAATGGCTACTCATCGCCAAGGATCAAGGCGAAGCGACTTCCACCAAAACCTACAAAGAAATCCTATCTACCATCCCCCCCCTCCTCCTCGCCGCCGCCCAAAATGAGGCGAACAAATTCCTACTCTTCGCCCGAGCAAAATCTTCCAAAACGGCCGCTTCCCCAGAAGAAAAACAGTCTACGAATGAGACTATTCCAAGTAAGTAAGGAATAAAAATCTGGCTACCTGTCTCAGACTCACATGGCATAGAGTCAGTATAACCCAACCTCCGGGCTCGCCGGGTTCTCCGTGGTTGGATTATGATCACGGGCCCGTTGGGTTCGAGCGTGCTCGTTTTTCACTTAGCGCCTCCTTGGCGGATTGGATGTGGTATTGGTTAAATGCCTGGTATCCGTAAAGCGTGATGTAGCGTTCGTCCGCAATAGACCTTGCGGCCTCCCAAACTTCTTCCTTCGTCATCCCAGGTGGAATTTCAGAAACATTCGCTTCAAATTCCCGAGCGATTCTATCTAAGGCTTTTTGTTGAGGGATAGGTTTTTGCTCATTATCATAGAACAAAGCTGGCACTTTGGCACCCTCTGGCACTGGAATCGAAATTTCCCGCACCGTTGCTTGAGGATAAACAGTTCCAACGCTCACTCCAGAACCCACCGCATAGACGGAGGATGAGATTCCTGAGCCTCCATCATTTCCGTTGCCTCCAGAAACTACGGAATTAGCACGCAGTGTCTCGTTCCCGTTAGACACCATGGGCGGTGTGGCTGGGCGCGACAGCGACGGCACAGCAAAAGGAACCGTGCTCCCACCAGCCCCACTCGTATGGAACGATTCATCAGGGGATGGCTTTTTCTTCGAAAGAGAGAAATCTGCATCAGATGCTTGAATGGAATTCTTGATCGCTGCCATCTTCGGGTAATCCTCAGCCAGCTCTTCTACCAGAGGTTCGGACTCTCGAGGTTTCCAAGGTGCCAGAGACCAAACACCCACTACAGCCATCACGAACAAACCAATAAGTACGAATTGTTTCATAGCAAGTTTCACGCCTTACGGTGGTCATAGGCCACTGCGACAATAGCCTTTATCCAAAAAAATTCTGCCCATTTGTAAAATGCTACCATATTTTGCTAATTTGTGAATTCTATCTGATAAAATCTAAACTTCTGCACTGCACGCAAATCCTGTCAACCCGCCCCACTTTCCCAAGCAAGTAAATGAAGAAAGCCGACACCTTACGATGCCGGCTTTCTTTGAGTTAGTTACGTTATTAGAGCGGAGCAACGATTGGGAAACCATCATCCGGACGGCTCACAGTCACATCTCCTAGGCGAACGCCATTCGAAGTGAGCTGAAGCCCAGACGGAATGTAGCTGGCCTTCATGTCATCGTACCATTGCTGCTCGTTTGCGCTGAGCGAACCATGATAGTAGAGATGCTGATAGCTCCAAGCCGAGTAGGCACCTGTAGCAATTTTCTTGAAGTCGGCTTCATTAAAACCGCTGCTCAGATAGCTACCTAATGAATTGATCGGCGTTACTTTTACACCGTTGAAGGAGAGAATCTTAGCACCGGCATCAGCAGCATTTTTTGCGTCGGACGTCGAGAGCCAAGTCAACAAGAGGATATCTTGATTTTCAAGATCAGGAGTCTGATCAACGCCGTTGTAGATAGTGACATTGGCCGAAGTCAACCCCATCAAAGAACGGAGAGCACTGGAGCTGCTGTAGCCACCATTGCCGACATTCGTGTTGCCCCACAAGGTGGAGGCATCACTAGTGCGGCCGGTGGAGAAAGCACCAGACCCTATGCCGTCGGCGGGAACCAAGGTCAGCTTGCTGACTATGTTGCCACTCGTGCCACCACTAACAGCCGTATATTGGTTGACAAAGTTGGCCACGCCATAAGTCCACTCTGTCAAGTAGGCGGCGCGTGTTCCGGAGCCGTCATTGCGGCCGGTCGCAAGTACATATTTGGTGTCAGCCGGATCTCCCGTAAAAAGGGAAAGCGGCTGGATACCAGTCTGCCAAAGAGTACGGCATTGCTGAATCGTAGTGTTTTCAAAATTGGCAGGTGCTCCCTCGTTGGTGATCATCGCAAAAGTTACGATACCCACAGCAGAAGAACCCACTGGGTTGAGCACCACATTATCCACGGGTGAGGTGGATTGATACACATCCGAGAAACTAAACTTCGGACGAAGTGTTTCTGTCGGAGAACTGGTCAGATCCTTGATGCCTGCGGTGAAGTTGCCACTCGCGAGCGCTGCTTCTGTCAGGAATGTCGGATTGTTGTTTCCAGCGATGGCATTGAGACCTTCCGTGGAGCCGTTAAATGAGGTGCGGATGACCGTTGTGCCGGCGATGTTAGGGAAGGTGCCTTTGAAAATAGCCCTATTTGAGGCAATCAACTGGCTGATGTTAGCCCCATTGAAATCGTGGGCAACATTGAAGGTAACGCCTGGACCTCCGCCGGGTATGCTAGAGTAGGCGTCATAGATGGCACGCAGAGTGGCTTGGCGGAACGCCGTAGCGCCCGTGATAGTGATTTCGGTCGTCTGGGCCGAAGCCGACGCCGCGATTCCGGCAAAAAGTGAGCCGGCTAGAATGTGTTTGATTTTCATATATTTATTTGTTGTATTTTATTATTTTAGTTTAGTGACTTGCGACGACGATTGACAAAAAAGTAAAGAACTCCGGTGAGCGCAATCAAAGCATAGGTGGATGGTTCAGGCACTGCGGCGAAGTTGACATCGCCATTACTGCCAATGGTGACTGTACCAAGGTAGTCGGCGCGGGCGCCACTTGAAGCTGGATAAGAATTGTTGCTGTAGGTTGCGGTAACCCCGTTTGCAACATGCCAAAGGGAGGTGTTTGCGTTCGTGGCATTAGTTCCAGTCGTTTTGGTGACGCGATACAAATCCAAGGCAGCCACAACACCGCTGATGTTGCCAAAGGTGAACGCGGAACCAATTGCTGTTTGAATGCCTCCGGAAATTGCACCATAAGCCGTAGAAGGATTGCCATTTGAGAACGGGTTATTGTTGTCAATAACTGTGCCCGATAAGGCAACCGCACCGGGTTGTGTCATTCCTGATATGTTGTTCGCACCGCTGATCGCACTAGCAACTCCGGTCGAGTTGGGATCAAACAGCGGGGAGGCCGAGTTAGACTGCCCGATGCTGCCCGCTCCAGAGCGTGCTTTTGTGATATAAACCGTGCGTGCGTAATCACCATTCGTGACACTAGTGCTCGCAGAACTGGTCGATCCTTGCTGACCAGCCGCGCCAACGAAAATGGAGGAGGATGCGCCTGTCCAGTCTGCCCCGTAAGTGCTTGTCAAAATTGTATTGATGTTGCCCAGCGAGATGGTGGCGCCAAAGTTCACCGATGAGGAAGTTGCTGCATCGCGAAACACGTTAATTGTGCTTCCGAGGCTGTAATAAGCAACCTGATCGGTGCCAGTAGTACCTGTCGGGTTCTGAAAGAACAGGAGCAGGTCGTTTGCTGTATATGCGTCGTCAGCGGCAGCAAAGGCTCCCGTTGAAGAAACGGCGAGCACACTTGCGGCCAAACTAGCGAGACGCAGCTTGGATGTGATTTTTATCATTGTTTGGTTGGTTTGGTTGGTTCGGCAGGGATTAGAGTGATCCTTGCTTGTTCTGATTCGTCATCGATTGCGCCCAAAGAGCCAAAGAAAGAATTGTGACAAGTTCGTCACATTCTTCCGGCGCGGTTTTTCTTCTTTTTTGATGCACCGCAAACCTACACTGGGAGCCTATGAGCGCATCTTTTCCTGCCACTCCAAACGTCTCTGTCATCATGCCTGTATTCAACGAGCGGTCCACTGTGGAGGCCGTTCTGCAGTTGGTGCTCGCACAGCCGTGCGTAGCCGAGGTGGTGGTGGTGGATGATTGTTCCACAGATGGCACATTCGAGGTCTTGACAAAATTCGCGGAGGCAGATCAGCGAATCCGCCTGCATCGGAACGAGCGCAACAAAGGAAAGGGCGCTGCCCTGCGAACCGGCATCAGCAAAGCCTCGGAGGACATCGTGCTCATTCAGGACGCCGACCTCGAATACGACCCGGCGGACTACGCCGCCCTGCTCAAGCCCATTCTCAGCGGCAAGGCTGACGCAGTCTTCGGCTCCCGCTTCATCGGCTCGCACGAGCACCGCGTGCTCTATTTCTGGCACTCGCTCGGCAACCAATTCCTCACCCTCCTCTCAAACATGACGACCAATCTCAACCTCACCGACATGGAGGCCTGCTACAAAGTTTTCAAACGTGAGCTGATCCAATCAGTCACCCTCGAAGAAAACCGCTTCGGCATCGAACCCGAGCTCGTCGCCAAGATCGCCCGCACCGGCGCCCGCATCTACGAAGTCGCCATCTCCTACCACGGCCGAACCTACGCCGAAGGCAAAAAAATCGGCTGGAAAGACGGCATCAGCGCCCTCCGCTGCATCCTAAAATACGGCCTCCTCCGCTAAGATTTTTTCAAACCCCAATCAAGCCGCTCCCCACCCCCGCCCCAACCTCCTTAAACTAGGGGTCAGGGTTCATTTTATTTCAATTTTTCCCAGCGTCCATGAGCTCCAATGAATAAAAGGACTTTTTTTACATGAAAAATGTTTTTATGTGTTTTGAGAGAAAGTGAACACTGACCCCTAGTTTACATCGTGTTAGAGACCGCCCAGCCGAGCACATAGCGCGTGTGCCAGTCCATCACGGCGCACAGATAGGCGTGCCCCTGTGGCATCGGAATGTATGTGATGTCGGTGCACCACACTTCATCGGCCTCGCTGATCTCTCGCCCTTTAAGCAAATACGGATACTTCCGGTGTCCGTTGTCAGGTATGCTTGTTCGCCTGGGTCGACACCAGATCGTTTCGATCCCCATTTCGCGCCGCAACCTTTGAACGTGCTTGCGATTGGTTTCGATTCCGTAAACTAGGGGTCAGGGTTCATTTTATTTCAATTTTTCCCAGCGCCCATGAGGTCCAATGAATAAAAGGACTTTTTTTTACATAAAAAATGTTTTTATGTGTTTTGAGAGAAAGTGAACACTGACCCCTAGTTTACCGCGCGCTTACAGGTTCTCCTCTTGGGATCGAGTGCGCTTCAGCTCCACGGCGGCTTAAAAGAAAGCCTCGCCGGCCGCTTCGAGTTGACCCGCGTCATGCACTGGCGATATGCCCAGTTGCGCCATGCCTTTGGCTACGATCTCACGCGCTACCTCACCTTCGGAGGTTACCCCGGAGCGGTTCCCTTTGAAAACGATGCCGAACGCTGGTATGCCTACATGAAGGAATCCATCGTCGAAGCCGTCATCGGCAAAGACATCCTCCAGAACCGCAAGGTCGCAAACCCTGCCCTGTTCCGCCAAGCCTTTGAAATCCTGCGCCATTATCCAGCCCAGGAAATCAGCTACAGCAAACTCCTTGGCCAATTGCAAGACCGCGGCAACACGGATTTGGTGAAATAGGTTCTTCGCTATTTTCAGTGGGAGGAACGTAAGAATATAGGATGAAACCGAAAAATTGTTACATTACTGATCATTCCAAAAAAGATTTACACTACTGAAAAGCCAGTTCGCTTTGCAGCCAGAATGCCCGGACATATGCCGGAGCGCGGCGTATTTTTCGAATCGCCTTCAAGGCCGCAGCCGAGAGTTCGCCGATTTG
>JBIJCR010000162.1:0-3050 GCA_044344595.1 Terrimicrobiaceae bacterium | reverse complement strand
AAAGCATCGAGAGACGAGAGAGCAGCGTCGAGCCGCCATTTCATCTTTCCTACTTCTTTTCTCCTGCCACCAGTTACCAGTAACTCGCAACAGCGCCCGCTCCAGCTCGTCACGCCGTAGTCACGAAGCGCGAAGGCGGATTCCTTCTAGCTTTTCTTTGCCGCTCAACCCCGCTTTTTGACCGTTCAACAGTCAAATTCAACCGTTCGTTGAAATTATGATTGTCTGCTAATAGTTGCAGAACATAGCTTCCTCGCCGTAATGAAAAACATCCATCGCATCCTCCTCGTCCCAACATTCGCAGCCATTTCAGGTTTGCTCATTCCATCGACATCATACTCCGCCGTTAAACCCACCGAAGAAGAGGGGCCTGTTCTTCCTGAGATTTGGCTGAAGGCTGGTCCGCGCGAGCGGCTCAAGGCCACGCGGGCCGCAGAGCTTGACGCCGACCGCCTTCTCGCCGAGCGCATCTACGGGCTCCAAGTCGATTCCGAGACCACAGTCCAAGACCTGGCTGCGGGCGATGACAAAATTGCAGGTGCTGTTTCTGCAACGCTCGTCGGCTCTATTACCACCGAGGCCCCCGAATACCTGCCCGACGGCCGAGTCCAAGTCGTCCGTGCCGTCAAGATTCGCGAGGTCATCGACACCCTTAACCGCGTCATCAAAGGCAAGCGCCTTGAGGACGGCTCTCTCGTCACCACCTCCGACAATACAAAAACCAATCGCACCACTAACGATAAGATCATCGATGTCATGGGAAATGCCGCACTTCCCGGCTCCGAGGGACATCAGAAAATCATGGCCAAGCGCGCCGCCGAGATGGATGCCTACCGCCGCCTCGCTGGGCGCATGATGGGCGTCAAGATCGAAGGCAACACCACTATCCGCGACTTCGCCCTAGAGAACGACGAAATCCTCGCCAGCCTCTCCCAAGTCCTCAAAGCCGCCACTCCCACCGCCATCAAATACAACAAATCCGACGGCTCCTGCGAAGTCACCATGGAAATCAAAACCCAAGACATCATTCGCACCACGCGCCGCTTTCTGAAAGGCAACACCACCAAGACCCAGATCAAAGACGAGATCGAGGAAAAGACCTTCTCCGAGACAGGCATGGGCGCCATGCGCGACATTGCCCAAGGCGACGCCCCCTCCGGCGGCTCCTCGCCAGACGAAGCCTTTGAGGAAACCGAAATGATCCTCAAGCAAGTCGTCCAGTCTGGACCGGTGGTTCAGTGAAGTAGGAAGAAAAAATCCAGTTCCCCTGCTGAACCAAGTTATACCAATGACTCTCGGGAATCGAGATTTAGGGCGTTTTTTTGTAGGGCAGTCGAGACAACTGCCCTACATTTATAATGATCTCTGCGTGAACCTCGAAGCCGACTTCGCTTTGACTAAGAAATGAAAACAAAAATCTCATGAAACCCCATAGAATTTGCTACACCCTGCTTTTAGCAGCGGGCTTTCTTCCAGCTTGCACTAGCACACAGCCTCGCACAGCGGCTAACTACTCCTCCTATCTCAACGACCCGGTTCTTGCTTCTCGCCAGGTCGTTCCGATGAGCGACGAGGAGTCAGAACGCCAACCTGCTGGCTCCATTGTTTCTAGGCAGACAGACTCCAGCGAGACGGTCACCAAGCACGGAAAAATCAAAAAACAAACCAGCACCACCGAAGAAATCATCGAAACCGACACATCCACAGTCGTCGATACCTACTCCGTCCCGAGTTCTGATCAGGAAATTCGCTAACGGCAGAAACAAGAACCCACCTCATGAAAAGCCAAGTAACATCTCATCAAAAGAGAATTAACAAAACCTCATTGCTTCTCCTCTGTGCGCTCTGTGTTCTCTGTGGTCAATTACCAGCGAAGGACGATCCTTTCAAAGACCTCGCCAGCACACTCGGCAAGGAAGCGCCTGGCGAAAAGGTCAATGTCGCCGTCGGCAGCTTCAACTACGAGAATACCGACCTCCAGTCGCCCTTCTCCTCTATGCTCCGCGACGAGTTGGAAATCGCGCTCGGCGAATCCGGGAAATTCAAGGTCGTCACCCGCGACCGCCTCGCCGACCTGCAGTTGGAAGGTAAGTTTCAGGGTAAGGGCATCCTGGAACCCGGCACCGGCGTTGAAAAAGTCACCATCGAAGGCGTGAAAGGCATCGTGCGCGGGCGCTTCTACGCCAGCGGCGACGAGGTGACCGTCTATGCCGAGATGGCATGGCTGGAAGGCGGCGAGGTTAAAAAAGCCCGCATTGCCATCCCCGCCTCCAAGGTTCGGGCAAAAATCTGGCCTGATGCTGCTGATACCGCCGCGCACCCGATCGAGGAAGCCGTTAAGCCTCAGAATGTCGAGCAAAGCCTCGCCAGCCTCCAAGAGATCGCCAAAGACCGCCTCGCGAGTGTGCCCAAGGATTTCCCGATCGAAATCTTCACCGTCGATGGCAAGCGCGCCTATGCCAGCGGCGAAACGGTCGCCTTCCGAGTCCGTAGCGCGCGCGAGTGCCACATTGCCGTTCTCTGCCACCAGAGCGATGGCAGCACAGTCGCCCTCTTCCCAAACCGCTTCTCAAGAAACACCCTTATTCCCGCAAACAAAGCCATCGATATCCCTGGCACGCACAAGAGCGGATTCGAGATCGAGATCGGCCCGCCCTACGGCTCCGATGTCGTCGAAGTCATCGCCTGCACCCAGCCGAGCGAACTCCACAAGGCGCTATCCAAATACGCCTCCGAAAACGACGCCCCCGCTCCCTTCCAAGTCCTCACCCGAGGCATGGCCGTCAAAAGCATCGACTCGGCCCTCGCCGCTACCAAAGTCGGCTCCACCGCCGCCCTGCTTTGGTCCCAAGACTCCATCGTCGTTAGCACCTTTCCGAAGCCATAAAAACTTCTTCCTTCCTACTTTTTCCTTCTCACTTTCGCCGCCATGTCATCCATCATCCTCTTTGAAGAAAAAACCGTCCGTCGCACTTGGGATGCCGAGAATCAGAAATGGCTCTTCGCCATTGTTGATGTCTTGGGGATTCTTACGGGTAGCATTGATCCCG
>JBIJCR010000079.1:0-11137 GCA_044344595.1 Terrimicrobiaceae bacterium | reverse complement strand
ACAACTCGGGGCACTTCACTTTCGACGCCTGCGTGACCAGCCAGTTTGAGCAGCAACTCCGAGCTGTGTGCGGACTACCACTCGGATCTCCCGACCTCCTGAGGCCTGTCGTGATGTGGAACATCCTTGGAGATCTTTGGAAAAACGGCACACCGGATTGGACGACCGTGCTTAAAAATCCCAAGGCAAAGCTCCACCTCTATGGAAAATCCGAAGCGCGCCCGGGTCGAAAAATGGGGCATGTGTGCCTCATGGCAGAAACAATCGAGGAAGCCTTGGCGGGAATCAAAAATCTACAAGCCGGACTGGGCGTGACGGTCTGAAGCTCAGGAGGGAACCCCGATTTTTTCGAGTAGACGGGAGATATTCACGTGAGTGGCCACAAGGTCCTGAATACTCTCGATCTTATCCGTATCGCCCGGTTGGATTTTGATAGTCAGGGAAAGAATGCGGTGGGCGATCAAGTAGCTATCCTCGGGCGAGAAAACAACTGGCAGATTTGTTTTTTCCAGCATTTCCAGTAAAGCGCGGTGGGGTTTGAGGCCGTCAGAGAGGATCAGCCCGCTCAACCTTCTTTCACTGGACTCAGATGACTCCGAAATGGCGGCCAGAACGATATCCTCTCGATCTCCGGGAACAACGAGCAATGTGCCTATGGAGAGTTTATGACGAATGTTAGCAGAACTCACAGCGCCAATAACGACATTCGCCGCATAATTGCATGAGAATTGGGCATTGCAGAAAAACGATCCATGGATCTTCTCGGAAATTTGCTGAAGCGAAGGTTCGGTCAGTTTTTTCTGAACCGGCATGACACCGAGCAACTCCAAGCCAAGGCGCTCGAAGCCGCGGCGGGCGAAATCGGCCGTCTGCTCCATTTTTTGCGACTGAACCTTGTTCATCACAACGCCGACAACCTCCACTCCTTCGCGGTCGAAGAGTGCTTTATTCAGAGCTCCTTCATCAATCGGCAGTCCGATGCCCCCGGGAACAACGAGCAAAACTTTGCTGCCAAGAATTCGCGCCACAGTGGCATTTGAGAGATCGAATACAGACCCCACCCCGGCATGGCCGCTGCCTTCGATGATGGCAAAGTCCTTTTCCCAACTAGCTCTGTCAAATGAATGCTGGATTCGCCTCACGAGGGTTTCATGGTTCGCCTCATTAATGTATCGGCGGGTAAAATCGGGCTCGACCGTAATCGGGCTCATGTCCTCAATCGGTACGAGGGGTTCATATACCGTTTTCATGAGGAGGCTGTCTTCATCGATCCGTCGTCCATCAAACTCAGTGAAACGCTGGCCAACAGGCTTTATGTAGCCAATGCGCGGGAACTTTTGACTCAAAGCGGCATAGAGGCCAAGGGATGTTGTCGTCTTCCCCGTGTCCTGCTCCGTGGCAGCAATAAAAATGCGCGGCGTGACCGTATTCACCGACTCAATCCCCTTCCTCGGCGGCAGGATAAAGTTTGCGATATTCAATGGCTTGCAGAGCGACAATCGCAGCCATGCTGAGGATTTCTTTGACTGAGGCTCCCCTCGGGAGGTCGGCAGATGGACGGGTGAATCCCATGAGAATCTGCCCGTAGGTGTTGGAGTCCGCAAAAAGGCGTGTGAGTTTGACGGCGATATTTCCACTGTTGAGATCGGGAAAAATGAGGACATTAGCCCTCCCTCCGACTTTGCTTTCGCCAATCTTGATTTCGGCCAGGGCCGGCTCGAGGGCAGCATCTGCCTGCATTTCGCCATCAATCGTTATATCGGCCCCGGCTTTCTCAGCGATATGGCGGGCGAGAGTGACGGCTCCTGCGACTTTTTCAGTGGATGCCGTGCGGGCGCTGCCTTTGGTGGAAAAGCTGAGCAAGGCGATGCGGGGGCGGTGGCCAAAGACCTGCCTTGCAAGCAATCCAGCTTGGACGGTGATGGTGGCTAGTTGAGACATCGTAGGGTCTGGCACCACGCCGGTGTCTGCGAAAAACAAGACCCCATCGTCGCCATAGGGACGGTTGTGAAGTTCGACAATCGTGCAGGAGGAAATGACATCAGCAAACGGCATGGATTTCACGAGATGGAGCATAGGCCGCAGAAGAGCACCACCAGATGCACTAACTCCCCCAACAAGGGCATCCGCCAAGCCGTATTGAACCATCATAGCTGCAAAATAGTTGGGCCGCACCATAACTGCGCGGCTGTCTTTCAACTCGATCTTGCGGTAGCGTCCAATTCGCTCCAATCTCCGGCAGAACACGGGAAGCTCGGACGATTTTTCAGGATTAATGATCGCGACATGGTCGAGGCTGATGCCCTCGCTCTGTGCGATTTCATGAATCAGTTCGCGCCGTCCCAGCAGGATCGGTACGCCGAGTTGACTCTGGTAAAAAAGCTCCGCCGCTTTTATCACACGGGGCAGCTCGCCGTCCGGAAAAACAACCCTCTTGGGATGTTTTCTAACTTTTTCAAAAATTGATTCAATAAACCTCATACCCTCTACGATGGAATCCAAACTGACGAATAACGACGGTCGAGACAAGGAGAACATCGACCCGCTTGGCATCCTGAGGGTGCGCGGGCGGAGCGTAGAGATGCACCGCAGGCCGCTCATCATGGGTATCCTTAACATCAACGACGATTCGTTTTCCTCGGATGGTAAAATTGACACCGACTGGGCGCTCTGCCGCGCCGTGGAGATGGTCGCAGAGGGCGCGGATATTATCGACGTGGGTGGCGAAAGTGCCCGGACCAACAGGAAGGCGATCAGCGAGGAGGAAGAAATCCGGCGTGTCAGGCCGTTTCTGGAGGGCTTCCAGAATATAATGAATACAGCTGTTCCACGCGATGGGGATCAGCTTTTTCCGCCACTCCTTTCTCTGAACACCTGGCGCCCCAGGGTCATCGAGGGCTCCTTGGAAGCGGGCTTCGACATTCTGAACGACATGAGCGCCCTCCCCGACGCAACGAATGCGCGGCTCTGCGCCATGATCGGGGCCGCGCTCTTGATCATGCATTCCCACGGGGAGCCGAAGATGCGACACACGCATGTGACCTACCCAGATATCATCAGCGAGCTGTTGGAGTTTTTTGAACAAAAAGCTTCTCTGGCCATCGAAGCAGGTATCCACCGCGATTCGTTGATCCTCGATCCCGGGATCGATTTTGCGAAACAAGTAGATGACAACCTGCGCATTTTTCGCGAACTCGGCAGGCTCACATCACAAAGATTTCCGGTGCTTTTGCCTGTGTCCCGCAAGAGTGTTATCGGGCGGGTGCTGGGAATCGAAAAACCGGCCGACCGCGATGCGGGAACGATCGCCTGTATTGTGGCGGGCATGCTTCGCGGTGCGTCCATTTTCCGCGTGCACGATATCTCTGCAGCATGGTTTGCGATCCGGAGCGTGGAGGCCTTGAGGTGAGGAACGCCGTTCTGCTATGCCTCAGGATTGCGCTGGCGGGACTATTTTTTTACGCCGGCGCGCTGAAGGCTGGAGCGAGCCAGGAGTTTGCTATGGCACTGCTGCCATTCACATTTGTTCCTCCTGAGTGGACGATGCCGCTAGCGCTTTCTCTGGCTTTGGTGGAAATCCTCACCGCGATCCTACTGGTCCTGCCGCGCGCTTTTCCTCTCGGGGCAGCCTTGGTCTGCGCCTTGTGTCTTCTTTTCATTGGCGTTATCTCTTGGGCTTTGTGGAACGGCATTATTGTAAGCTGCGGTTGCTTCGGAGGGGATGAATCGCCATCCGCCTGGAAAATGCTTCTGGCGATCGGGCGCGATATCCTTCTCATCGGTGCAGCGACAACCATCCTTGCCCTGCACCGCATTGGGAAGAACACCTAAGCATCCCGCCGCTTGCGTGAGAGTAGGGGGATGTTAATTTCGACTCGTGAACAAGTCCGCTATTCCGGTGCAGATCCGCGCGCTCATTCCCACAAATGCGGGAACCGCCGTGTTTCTGGGAAATGATGAAAAAGTCTTCACCATCTACATCGACCAAGCGATTGGTACAGCGATCAGCCTCTATCTGAACTGCGTCGAAAAGGAACGCCCGCTCACGCACGATCTTCTAGCCAATGTCCTCACCTCCCTCGGAGCCAAGGTCGAGAGAGTTGTCATCAATGATTTCCGGAGCGGCATCTACTATGGCCGCTTGATCATCACTGCGGAAAACGAACTCCAGCAGCGCAAGATCATCGAACTCGACGCCCGCTCCAGTGATTGCATGGCCATGGCCGCGCTACAGAAGTCCCCTATCTATGTCAGCGGAGTAGTCTGGGATGAGGTGGAGGATACGACCCCCCTCCTTGAGCGCCTCCAGCAAGGCGCAGGCGGAGAGAGCGCTGAAGGCACGGAAAAAGAGGAGGAGTAGGGCCCTCGCCCAACGCCTCCTCAATTTCGAGGCAGCTTACCGATTCGCATCAAGCTCCTGCGTAGCGAGCGCGAAGCAGATTCATCATGTGAACATTGATGTCCCACTGGCTGGCAACAGGCTGACAGGTGTAGGGTAAGGTCGGAAGATATGGCGGCGGGCCGAACTCCGGAGTGATTGTGAATTGGCTGGCGCCCTCGGCTCGCCGGGCCGCGATGATTTTATCCCAGCACTTGAGATGGGCATTCAGAGCATTCGCCCACTCCGGAGCGCGCGGATCGCTCACTTGGGGCCCATGCTCCCAGCCCACACGCGCGTGGATGTGCGAGACCGCAGGGAGGAGCGGCTCGATGAGGTCATCTTGGTCCTGAAGCAGGGACTCGCAGACATTGCACCAATGAGACATATCCAGCACGAGCTTCAAGGAAGGCATGGCCCTCAGAAGCTCGCCCGTGCGCCAAGGGGTGTGGCAGCAGCGACCCCGGTGCGTCTCATGATAAATGGGAATCCCAGTGGCGGCTGAAACACTTTCCGAGACCGCAAAGACCCTCTTGTTTTCCTCTAAGCTGAAAAGATTTCGTCCCGTGTGGCTGTTGATAAAAAGCGGCTGAAATCCTGCCGCATGGCGCAATCTTTTCTCAAAAAGCTCGAGATGCTTCTCCATTTCACGATCCGCCGTCATCCAATGCAGAGTGACCAGCGCCAACCCTTGGCTTTTGGCGAGGGAGGCCGCTTCATCGGCCACAGAGTCACCATCGGAGAGGGCTACCTCGACACCGTCGTATCCGGCTTCTTTAACCCGACGGATAAACTCGGAAGCGGAGTAGGATTCACTGCCCCAACGCGGACATAGAAAAAGCAATTTCATGAGCCGTGTTTGTAGCAAAGACTCCAAACACGGAGCAAGAACGCCGTAAAATCAACTCCCAGTGCCAATGTAGCGGGCGCGATAGCCGCCGAAATCCCCCATCTCACCAACCGGAGGAACCGAGCGCATGTCGTAGACGGTGTCGCTGACGATTGTGCCGCTGTGAATGTCATAGACCATGACCTGCGCCTTGCCCTGAGTGCGGAAATCCTCGGTGCGAACTGCAATAAAGCGGGTAGATTTCTTGGAATACTCGCCGGTGCGTGCGACATACTCCCTCGCACGATCCTCCGCAACTTGGCGTTGGCGTTTGGTCGCTTGGTTACGGGAGATCAAATAAGCCCCACCGCCGGCAGCAAGAGCAGCTCCAGCTGTGACTGGAATGGTCACGGCGGGATTTACGCCAGTGAGAGCAAGCGGAAGCCCGACCGCGAGGCCCGTGGCTACGCCTGCAACAGCGGCGTTCTCACCGGGCGTGAGATTGGAGCAACCGCTCAGGGCAAGCGATACAGCTACGGGGAGACAAAGCAAACGAACGGGCATGGATGAAACTTTCATACAGATTAGAAACTAGGCATAGATTTTTGAAAAACAAGTTCGGCCATATTCGTAGATCGCCCTCGGCCTCGCCACAGCAACTCCCCGCTTGCGGCAGGCAGCGTTTCGTTGATTAATGAAGTGATGTTTGCCAATCAGCCGCATGGGTTTTTCCAATTTCTTTAATCAAGCCATCACCAGCAAATCGCCCACCCTGCGGAGCTTTGAGTCTCTGCTGGAGCCGATGAGCGATTCCTCGCTCGAGTCGCTCGCCGCCCTCTCGGCGGCCATGACGCGAAGGCACTTTGGCCGGACGATGCGACTATTTGCCCCGCTTTACCTTTCGAACGAATGCATCAACTCTTGCGCTTACTGCGGATTCTCCCGTGAGAATACGATTCAACGCGTGACGCTTGAAATCGAGCAGGTAGCCACAGAAGCGCGACATCTCACCGAGGAGGGCTTTCGCAACATCCTGCTCGTGGCGGGCGAGCATCCGAAATTTGTATCCGGTCCCTATCTGGAAATGTGTGTGGCTCGCCTGCGTCCGCTGGTTCCCGCTCTCTCGATCGAGGTCGCGCCGATGGAAACCGCCGACTACCTGCCAATCGTGCGCGCCGGCGCCGAGGGGCTTGTGGTTTATCAAGAGACATATCATCGCGAAACCTATCCGAAGGTTCACCTCGCCGGGCCCAAGAAGGATTTCGATTGGCGGCTGGATTGCCCCGAGCGGGGATACGATGCGGGATTCCGCCGCCTCGGTGTGGGAGCGCTTTTTGGATTGGCCGATTGGCGCTACGAGGCTGTGGCACTTGCCGCACATCTGGAATACCTCCAGCGCGTGTGCTGGAAGGCACAACTCACCGTCAGCATGCCACGGCTTCGCCCCGCAGCAGGCGAATTCGAGCCGACACATCCCCTCCCCGACCGCGATTTTATTCAACTCCTCTGCGCGTTGCGTGTCACCTTTCCAGCGATTGGCATTGTTTTGAGCACGCGCGAACCGGCTTCCCTCCGTGACCTCATCGCACCACTCGGCGTTACCATGATGAGTGCCGGCAGCCATACCGAACCCGGCGGCTACACCGGCCAAGGCCGCGAGGCACTTCATCTCACAGTAAAGGGAAAAATCGTGCCCGATAGCGGTGCAGAAGCGGCCACCGAGCAGTTTTCCATCTCCGACGACAGGGATCCCCGCACAGTCCAAAGCGCCCTCCATCGCATGGGACTCGAACCTGTCTGGAAAGATTGGGACGAAGCGATTCTCAGTACCGTATGAAAATCCTGATCAATGGCGAGACACGCCAATTCGACGAGGTAAAAACCATTACAGGCCTTGTTGCCAAGCTCGCTCTTGAGCCGAAGATGATCCTCATCGAGCACAATGGGACCGCACTCCACCGCAGCGAATGGAGCTCATGCCTCCTCTCAGAAGACGACCGCATCGAGATTCTTCAGGTCGCCGCCGGCGGGTAATTCACAAGCAAGGAAGCCAATCCGCGTTTGTCAGCTACTTCCGTAAGCGTCTTATCGGCAAGAAGCAACCCAAACCCTCTACCATAGGCCGCCCCATTCACGACGCAGGCATCGGTGCGGCACTCATAAATCTGGGCGGCGCCCTTTGCAAGAGCCGCAGACTTGTCGCCGTCCAACTCGTATTTCCACCCCACGATGAACGCCCCGGGAAACCACTCCCGCAAACGGGGCAGAATTTTTGGCGCAGGCTCAAGGTTCAAAGTGAGCGCCCCGTCGCGCGTAGGGATTTTTTTTATCCCTGCGCCACCTGTGATGGATGCGACCTGAAAATCACAGAGGGCGGCGGCGTGAAAAATCGCATGCGGCGCCGAAGGTAGGCCTTGAAACAAGGCTGCCAGCGAGTCGTTCGTCGAAAACACGCGGACATCGATGCCTTCGGGCACAGGGAATGTGCTCCCCTCGCCGCGCAAACAAATCACATCCCACCCAGCCTCCTGCAAGGCCTTGGAGAGAATCGATCCGATTTCACCAGTCGCAAAATTTGTGATGCGACGCACCGAGTCGATCGGTGCCGAAGCCGGACCGCAGGTGACAACGGCAAGTAGCTTGGGAGAATGGAGCGAGGATGAGAGCATCGGGCCGTGAGTCATTTAAACCCTTTGTGCTCTGTGTCCTCTGTGGTCAACCCGAACTCAGTGCCGGAAATGCCGCGTGCCCGTGAAGACCATCGCAATGCCTTTTTCATTGGCGGCTTGGATAACCTCGGGATCGCGCACCGAGCCACCTGGCTGGATGGCTGCTGTGGCTCCAGCCTCAGCAGCGGCGAGGAGTCCGTCGGGAAACGGGAAAAACGCATCACTGCAAACGACACTGCCTTTCAAGGAGAGCCCTGCCTCTTGAGCCTTCCACACGGCGATGCGTGAGGAATCCACACGCGACATCTGACCTGCGCCAATGCCCAAGGTGCGGTCGGGTCCTGCATAGACGATGGCGTTGGATTTGACATGTTTGACGATCTTCCAACCGAATTCCATCGCCTCGATCTCGGCCTTTGTAGGCGGGCGGGCAGTCACGACCTTGTGCTCAAGCTCCGGGATATCGGCTGTATCGGAATCTTGGACAAGCAAACCTCCCAAAACGCTGCGGATGTCGCGCCCGCTTTGAGTGAGAGGCTTAAGCACTCGCATAAGGCGGAGATTTTTTTTCTTCTGAAGCAGCGAGCGGGCCTCAGAGTCGAACTCGGGAGCGATGATGACTTCGCTAAAGATTTCACAGATCGCCTTGGCCAATGCGAGGGTAATCGACTGATTGCAAATGATGATGCCACCGAATGGCGCTTGTTTGTCAGTAGCGAAGGCTTTTTCCCAAGCCTCGCGCAGGTCCAAATCACTGCCGACACCGCAGGGGTTAGTGTGTTTTAGAATAGCAACCGTTGGCTTGCTGAACTCGGATATGAGACCGGCAGCGGCGCTAATATCAAGGATGTTGTTATAGGAGAGTTCCTTTCCGTGGAGCTTCTCGAAATACGAGCCGAAGTCTCCGTAAAGCTCGGCCTGCTGATGCGGATTCTCGCCATAGCGAAGGCGCATTTCGAGCGGGTAATCGACACTGAATCGAGCGCAGGTCTGCTGTTCGCGATTAAGAAAGGACGAAATCATGCCGTCGTAGTGCGATGTCGCGGCAAAGGCCTTGATCGCCATCCGCTCGCGCAGGACCAGTGTCGTGCCGCCATTTTCTTCCTTCATATCGGCTAACACGGCAGCATAGTCGGAGGGATCTGTGACAACACAGACTGACTGATAGTTCTTCGACGCGCTGCGGATCATGGATGGTCCACCGATATCTATCTGCTCAATGGCCTCAGAGAGGGTCACATCCTCGCGGGCGATGGTGGCCTCAAAAGGATAAAGATTGACCACCACAAGATCGATAGGGCGGATCCCGTGAGCCTTAGCCTGCTCCTCGTGCTCCTCGTTGCCCCGGATGTAAAGGAGTCCGCCATGGATTTTCGGATGGAGGGTCTTGACCCGGCCCTCGAGGATTTCGGGCGAGCCGGTGAAATGGGAGACCTCTGTGGTCGGAATGCCCTCGGCTTGGAGGGCCTTGGCCGTGCCGCCGGTGGAAAGAATTTCGATACCGTAGGCGTGGAGCCCACGGGCAAAATCGACAATCCCGGTCTTGTCGGAAACCGAGATCAATGCGCGTTGAATTTTCATTTTTTAAGAGAGTAGAAGTTAGTCGTCGTGCGTCGGGACTTCAATATCCAATCGGCGCGCGGAACGGCATCAGCTCAATGTCTGAAAACTTCAGGCCAGCGAGGGGATTGACACTTCCGGCTCCACCTCGGCCTGATAATCAACGCCAGGGAGACCGAAACCAAATAGGCGCAGGAAGCTCTCCTGGTACCCGGCAAAGTCCGCGAGTTCGGCGAAATTCGAGGTCTCCACGGCATCCCACCGCTCGCTGATAACTTCCTGCACGGCATCCGTCATTTCCCAATCATCAAGACGAATCCGGCCCTCGCTGTCGGTGGCAGGAGCGGCATTTGACAGGCGGTCGCGGAAAAGGCGATCCATCTGTTCGATGCACTCCTCATGAGTGCCACCGGCTTTCATGATTTTATAGAGTAGCGAAATGTAGAGCGGAACCACGGGAATGGCCGAGCTCGCCTGAGTGACAAGGGCCTTGTTCACCGAAACCCAGGCCTTGCCTCCAAGCGGTGCAAGCTTGGTGTTCAGGGAAGCACAGCAACGCTCCAAATCCTGTTTCGCACGGCCGATGGTGCCATTTTTATAAATCGGCCAAGTGAGGACAGGCCCGATGTAGGAATAAGCTAAAGTGCGCACGCCGGGGGCGAGCACTCCGGCCGCAAGCAGGTCATCTATCCACATCTCCCAATCCTCGCCACCCATCACAGCCGTAGTGTGCGCGATCTCCTCGTCATTCGCAGGCTCGATAGAAATTGAATTCACCTCACCGCTACCAGTATTGAGATTTTTGTTAGTATAAGACTCACCGATCGGCTTGAGGACAGACTTGAAAACCTCACCCGTCTTAGGGTGCGTACGACGGGGAGAGGCAAGGCTGTAAATCACACAGTCGACTTGGCCTAGATCCGCCTTAATGGCTGCAATGACCTCCTGCTTCATGGCGTCTGAAAAGGCATCGCCATTGAAAGACCGCGCATAAAGTCCGGCGGCAGCAGCTTCCCGTTCAAATGCGGCGGAATTATACCAACCCGCCGTGGCCGTGCGCCCCCCCTCAGCCCCGCGCTCAAAGAACACACCAATCGTGGCAGCATTTGCGCCAAAGGCCGCCGCGATCCGCGAGGCGAGGCCATAACCGGTTGAACTTCCAATCACGAGAACCTTCTTAGGGCCGTTTGCAAAAGGACCGCGTTTTTTAACAACAGCAATCTGGTCGGCAACATGCTTTGCACATCCCGTCGGATGGGCGGTGGTGCAAATGAATCCACGAATCTTAGGTGAGACAATCATATGAGAGCTCAGATTGAATACTCATGCGGCTTCACTCAACGTTTTTGTTCATGGTGAGGAGATTGGAGTCAGAGCCATTTCATCTGATTTGGCTATGGATTTTTAAAGCGCGCTCAAGCGGGAGGCGTTATATCCCAAGCCTTGAGGAATGGCGTAACAGAGTGCGAGGAGGAGGTGCATCCGGCACCAAGTGCTTTGGAAAGCGGGCAACTCGGGATCGATGTGTTTTTTTATAAGTTTTATGCGGAAAGTGGACCGCTTGTTCATCTCGGGATATGGCGGAGAGTGATCCTGCCTCAGAAAACCGTGAGGGGCTCACTAAAGAAAGAGACCCGAAATGGAAAAAACACAAAGCAGGTATGCGCGGCGCTACGACCGCGAATTTAAGGAAAACGCCGT